>CBDURV010000424.1:0-4268 GCA_965369495.1 uncultured bacterium | reverse complement strand
GCAGGCGAGCTCGCTCGCCGCATGGACGCCATGTGCAGCTTCGCAAACGACAGGGAGACGTTTGTCGATCCGGTGGTGAGAGCCATCCTGCTGCACTTCTGGCTGGCATACGACCACCCCTTCGTTGACGGCAACGGCAGAACGGCACGCGCGCTCTTCTACTGGAGCATGCTGTCGCAGGGATACTGGCTGTGCGAGTACATCTCGATCTCCAGCATCATCAAGCGGGCACCTGCAAAATACGCGCGTGCCTTCCTGTACACGGAAACGGACGAGAACGACGCGACGTACTTCATCCTGAATCAGCTCGATGTGACGGGGCGCGCGATTCGCGAACTCCACACGTACCTCCGCAACAAGACGAAGGAGATCGCGGACACCGAGCAGCTACTCAAGAAGCACGTGGAGTTCAATCACAGGCAGCTGGCCCTGCTCAGTCACGCGCTTCGTCACCCCGGGTTTCGATACACGATCCGGTCACACCAGACCAGCCACGGCGTCGTCTATGAAACCGCGCGATCCGACCTGCTGGACCTGGCGACTAAAGAGCTGTTGGACAGGCGGAAAGTCGGGAAGACATTCGTGTTTGTGACGCCCGAAGACCTCTCGCAACGCCTGAGAGATTTCGGATGAGCACGGGGCACGCCGTCATTCGGAGCCACGCGGCGCGCGGTCGGGTATCTCGATCAGGACCACGTCGCAGTTGTCGTGCTGGCGGTCGAAGACGATCGACTTGCCGTCAGGCGTGATATCGAACGCGCGCATCGACGCCGAACTCGCGAACATCGCCAGCACGCTTGAGGAATCATTCTTCAGATCGATCAAGCGGAACTTGAAGTACGGGTCGAGTCCCGTGAGAACAACGAGCCCGGATCCATCGGGCAGGAACCGCACTCGCTGACCCAGCACGGCCACCCGCTGCATCGGGAACTTCACACCCTCGCCCTCCGGCGTCACGGCGAATAGGCGTTGCGTCGGGCCGATCTGGGCGCCCTGGTAGACGATCATGCTGCCATCCGGTGACCAGACGGGATCAGTCGCAGCGACCTGCTGAATCTGCTCGATACGACCATCATCGACGCGAATCTTGAACAGCCCCTGCTCGCCCCCCCGGAGCCCCCCCACCGCAATCCACTTGCCGTCCGGCGACCAGCACGCGGCACCGATGATGTCCACGTCTTCCGCCAACGCACGTGGCTGCGTACCGTCCGGATTGATCACGAGCAGCTTGCCGCGCGCGTCGTCCCGCACCACGATGGCGAGCAGCTTGCCGTCCGGCGCGACCGCGACCGGCTGCTCGAGCCGCGCCAGCCCACTGGCTCTCCAGATGACTGCGGATTTCCCGTCCCGCGCGCACCACAGTCCGTCCCCGCCCCCGACCGAGGAGAGGTAGTAGAGCCGGTCGCCATGAATCCGCGGCGCCAGAGCACGGACCGCCCCCAACGGATGCGGCTGCACATCCGCCTCCGTCGCCGTTGCACCCTCGGGCAAGATCGGCACGGTGCAGAGACCGGCCTGCGGATTAGCGACGGCCGCCACGATCCTGCGCCGGTCGCGGCTCGCCGACAGCGACTTGTAGACCTGCGTGCCCTGCACCGCGCGGCGCGGGATTTTCGTCTCGATGTCGAGCTCCCACAACCAGGGGCCCGAGCCGTCCCGGTCAAACGCGGTGTACAGCACCGTCCTCTCATCGATCGGCACCGGGTGACCGACATCGCCCGCGCCGGTGGTCAGCTGTTCCGGTTCCGATCCGTCGGGCCGCACGCGCCAGAGATTCATGTCACCGCGCACGATGTGGCCGCGCACCAGATAGATCCACTTGCCGTCGGCGGACCAGGTCGGGAAGTGCTGGTGGTGGCCTTCCTCGGTCCAGATGTCGATCTTCCTGGGGCCGGTGCCGCGGGCGTCCGCGATGTAGAGGGGATCGCCGCCCGATCGAAGGCTGTATACGAGGCGCTGTCCGTCGGGCGACCAGTCGGCGTGAATCGCCCCCGCTTCCAGCCACGGACTCGTCCGAAGTCCGGGCCACGAGATCATCGCGAGTTTGTTGCCGACAGCGCCTCCGACCCAGATGCCCTCTCCATCGCCGCTGAACCCGATGCGGCGCACGCCCGCCTGAAGGTACTTCGGGCTGGGGATGGTGATGTCGCGGTTGACCAGGACATACTCGCCCTTGTCTATCCGGCCGGCGTACGCGTCGAAGCGTCCGCCCAGATCGCTTACGAACGCTACCCAGAGACCGTCCGGTGAAATCGCGGCGTCCAGTTCCTCGCCGAGGAAGTTGGTGAGGGTCGTGAACTGCGCGTTCGTGAGCAATCGCTCCCGAGCGATCGGCGCATCGTCGCGGTGCCACAGCAGAACACTCAACACCACTACGATCGCGAGGGCTGCCAACGCGAAGTACGGCGCTCGCGGGAAGGGTGCGGGACCGGCCGCGACGACGGGCGCCGCGCGAGGTTCCGATGCGGCCTCCTCCAATTCGAGGCGCGCGTCCGCGATGTGGTGGAAGCGCTCCCGCGGCGACTTCGCGAGGCAGCGGCGAAGCAGGCGATGGAGCGACGAGGGAGTTCCCGCCGGGAGCTTCTCCCAATCCGGCTCGTCGTTCAGGATGACCACGATCAGGTCGGGAACCGATTCGCCCCGCACGAGGCGCTCGCCGGTGAGGCACTCCCACAGCACGCAGCCGAACGCCCAGATGTCGGCGCGCGCATCCACCGCCTGGCCGCGCGCCTGTTCGGGGCTCATGTACGGCGCCGTTCCGAGCACAACGCCGGTTGCTGTGAGGCACGGTTCGGGGCCGGAGCCGATCTGGCTGCTAGCACTTCCCGGGACGGACTTCGCCAGACCGAAGTCGAGCACCTTGACGCCGCCGTCGGGAGTCACGCGGATGTTCGCGGGCTTGAGGTCGCGGTGGACGACGCCGTTGGCGTGCGCCGCCTCGAGCGCGTCGGCGATGCGCTCCATGATCGCCAACGTCTCGTCGAGGCCAAGCGCTCCCCGCTGCAGTCGCTCGGAAAGGTCCTCACCCGGCACGAACTCCATCGCGATGAAGCGGGTGCTGTTGGTTTCGTGCACACCGTAGACGCCGGCCAGATTCGGATGGCTCAGCGAAGCCAGCAACTTCGCCTCGCGCTCGAACCGCGCGATGAACTGCTCGTCGTCCGCGAGCGCATCGGGAAGGATCTTGATCGCGGCCGCCCGGTCGAGCGTCGTGTCCTCGGCGAGCCACACCGTGCCCATGCCGCCCTCCCCGATCTGCTCGATCAGGCGGTACTGCAGAAGGATCTGACCTGACTTGCGCGCCACCATTCCTGATTCCCCGTGCGGCGATTCTATAGAAACCGCGGGGCGAACCCGGAGCCGCA
This sequence comes from uncultured bacterium, assembly GCA_965369495.1. GTDB lineage: Bacteria > Planctomycetota > PLA2 > PLA2 > PLA2 > JBCDBY01. Next base: position 903 of record CBDURV010000424.1, on the reverse strand, counting down.
TCCGGCAGGAACTCGCCAATCTGCTACACCCGAGGCAGATGAAACGTCACGCTCGGTCATTTTGGGGGGGCTTCGGGGGCAGGGTCGCCGCGCTGCTCCTGGTCGTCGCGGCGAGCGCCGAGGATCCGCTGCCGGGTGTCCGCGACGACGGCTGGGACCGCGTATTCACGCGCACGCAGGGCTGGACGGGCGCGGACGGCGCCTACTCGATCGACCTTGGTGGCCGCACCGTGTGGCTCTACTCCGACACGTGGATCGGCCGCATCGCCGACGGCAAGCACGCGCCCGGTTCGCGTCTTGTGAACAACAGCGTCGGCGTGCACCCGACACCGCAGCCGGACGCCGTGCGCTTCGCGTGGGGAGCGAAGACCGAGGAAGGGCATCCGAGCGCGTGGGTCGTGCCCGACCGCGCGCGCATCGGCCCCGAGTGGCTGGCCAAGGACGCACGGTCATGGTTCTGGATCCTCGACGGCGAGGTGGTCCGCACGGGCGACGACACGCGCAAGCTCGTCTTCTTTCTCGCGCACGTTGGCAGGCGAGCCGGTGCCAAGGGCGTCTGGTCGTTCGAGGGCCTCGGCGGCGCGATCGCGACGGTCGAGAACTACGACGACGACCCGGCCAACTGGAAGATCCAGCAGCACGCGCTCCCCCACGCCATCGGTCGCCGCGACCCGCGCACGCGGGGCGGCCGGGCGGTCGAAACGAGTTGGGGTGCCGCCGTCTGGGTGCAACGCGGATCGACGGGCAAGGCGGACACGCTCTACGTTTACGGCGTTCGCGAGACCGAGCCGCTCAACAAGCAACTCCTGCTCGCTCGCGTGGACGCAGGGTCGATCGCCGATACGAAAGCGTGGCGATTTTTCGACGGCGCGGGCTGGTCCGCCAAGCTCAAAGATGCGAAGC
>CBDURV010000423.1:0-4295 GCA_965369495.1 uncultured bacterium | reverse complement strand
TGGTGCAGGACAAGGTCATCTCGGAGGAAGACGCCGAGCAGTTGCAGGGCGGAAAAAACATCATCCTGCGCGCGCTGGGTGCGGAAGCGACCGTCAAGATCGACCTGAGCGAGACGACCCTGGGTGAGGGCGACATCGTACTGCTCTGCTCGGATGGACTGCACGGTCCCGTAAAGCACGCGCGCATCGAGGAAATCGTCCGCGGCAGTCTCGATCCGGGAAAAATCGCCGAGGAACTCATCGCCGAGGCGCGCGCCAACGGCGGACCCGACAACATCACGGTCGGCGTTTTGGCCGTGCTCGACATCGAGGAAGAGCCCAAACCGTCCGGTTTTGTCTCGCGCGTCGCCGACTGGATCAAGGCCAAGCGCGAAACGTAGTGCCTTGCGGGCCCGTTCTGGCCGGACGGGTCGCGAGTTTGCCGGACGGGTCCCGAGTTTGCCGGACGGGTCGCAGGCGCCCCGTAAGATCGACCCGAACTTGTCGCGCGCGAATCCGTCCAAACCTCCGGCCGACAGCGATCTGCCCACACAAGGGTTGAGCGACGAGCGCCTCGTATTTTCCGCCCGTGCGGGTGATCGGGACGCTTTCGCCCAGCTTGTGCAGCGCTATGAGGCCCAGGTTTACACGATGTCGATGCGTATGCTGTCCAACCGGGAAGACGCCCGCGATCTCGCGCAGGAGGTCTTCCTCACGGTCTATCAGGGCCTAGATCGCTTTCGTGGCGAGGCGCAGTTCCGCACCTGGCTCTACCGCGTGACCCTCAACCGGTGCCGCGACGAGATCCGCCGGCGCGGGACGGTCAAACACACGCGGCCGCTCTCGCTCGACGGCCTTGCGGCCAACAGCGACGACGAGCGGGGCGCGGCGGTCGAGCCCGCCACGCGCGAGCCGTCGCCGGAAGCCGCCGCGCGCGGTCGCGAAACGGAGCGGCTCGTCAACGCCGCGATCGAACGGCTGCCCGATGAACTGCGCGAGGCGCTGCTGCTGCGCGACACGCAGGATCTCGCCTACGACCAGATCGCCTCCGTTCTGGATCTGCCGGTGGGGACGGTGCGGTCGCGGCTCAACCGGGCGCGCACACGGCTGGCGGAAATGCTCCAGCCGATTCTGGAGGGCGGCCTGTGATGTGGGGCGGATTGTGAGCGCCATCGACGATCGCCTCCGCGAGGAACTCGACGCGCTGCTCGATGGCGCGCTGCCTGAGGAGCAGGCGGCCGCGTTGCGGGCTCGCATCGAGCAGGACGCCGACGTGCGTGCCGAGTACCAGCGGCGCCGCCGCACCGTGGAACTGGTGCGCGCGCTGCCGCTCGAACGCCCGGCCGACGACTTCGTCGCCCAGACCATGGCGCGCCTCCCGGTTGCCGCTGCGCCCCGCCGCAACCCGCTCATCTTCTGGGTGGGCGGTCTCGCGGCGGCGGCGGCCATCATGCTCGTGGTCTTCCTCGAGGAGGATGCGTCGCGCTCGTACACCGAAGCAACGGGCTCAGGCGAACGCCAAATGGACTCCAAGGAGGAGAAGTCGCTGAGCGAACCCGCGCCGTCGGATCTGCGCCGGGACGAGCCTCCCGCCGCGAAGGCGGAACTCAAGAAGGTCGCGAAGGAGAGCGGCGCGAAGCAAGACGGTGCGGTGAGTGCGATCGCGGGCGAGAAGAAGGCTCGGAAACGGGTTCTCGATGGCGTCGCGGACGCACGCGAACCGGTCGAGGAGCGCAAGGCGAAGGATCGATCCGCTGAATCCGATTTCGAGGAAGCGGAGGAATCCATCGACGCGGACGAGGAGATGGACGACGCGGGGATGGGCTCGCCGAAGGGCAAGTCAGCGCCTGCCTCACGGCCCACGATGACGCTCGTGCAGCAGGTCGAGCAGCGACCCACCGTATTGTCCCCCGCCGACCGCGGCCTCTACCTCGCCGCGCTGGGCCGTTTGGATGACAAGACGCTGCTCGCGCACTTCACGAAGGTGGGGGCGGGCGATCGCATTCCGCTCGATCGCCTGCGCCGGAAGCAGGGTCAGTTTGCCGGGACGGCAGGTGCCAGGCTGGCGACCGGTCGCGAGCGCGGGATCGCCTTCGAACTCACGGTCACCAAGCGAGCGGAAGCCGAGGCTATTCGGAAGCTGTTGGCACGCGCGTACGGCGCGCAGCCGGCGGACAAGCGTCTCGCCAAGAACGGAACCCGTGGCTCGGTGGCTCCCGCAGCGGGCGTTTCGGATCGCGTGGGCAAGGACGGCGGCCAGTTGAGCCTCAATTGCACGCTGACCCCGATGGAAGCGGGCGCGTTTGCAGCGTGGATCGATCGGTTGAATCTGCGCCGAACCGCGCCCGCCCAGACGCCGCGTCCGGGAGCGGCCCGCATCGAGGAGTCGCGTTCCGACGGCGCAAAAAAGAAGGCGCAGCCGACTCCCATTCCCGTCGTCGTGCGCATCAATTTCGGGCAGCCCAAGCCGCAGTCCGAGCGCCCCGAATCCGAAGACAAGTAGCGCTTACGGCTTGCCGCCGTATTTTTCGAGGCGATAGCGAATCTGGTCGCGTGTCATGCCGAGCAGGCGGGCGGCCTTGCTTTGCGTCCCGCCGCTGGCTTCCAGCGCCTGCCGCACGAGGTCGCGCTCCAACTCCTCCATGTCGAGCCCGTCCTCGGGCAGCTTCAGCAGGCGTCCCTCGGCCGCGCCGTCGGCGCCTCCGGGTTGCAGGCTCAAGGCCAAGTCGCTGGCGGAGATCATGGAGCCGCTGCCGAGGATCATCGCGCGCTCGATCGCATTGCGAAGTTCGCGCACGTTGCCGGGCCAGTCGTGGCGCCGCAGCGCCTCGATACCGTCCGGTGCGATGCCTTCGACCTTCTTGTTGAACTCGCGGTTGAACTTCTCGATGAAGAATTCCGCCAGCAGGATGATGTCGTCGGCGCGCTCTCGCAACGGCGGGATGCGAATGGGAAAGGTGTTGAGGCGATAGAAGAGGTCGAGTCGGAACTTGTCGTCGCGCACCCTCTGTTCGAGGTCCGCATTCGTGGCAGCCACGACCCGGATATCGACCTCGATCTCGGTGACCCCACCCAGCCTCTTGAAGGTGCGGTCCTCCAGCACGGAAAGCAGCTTCGCCTGGAGCGACAGCGGCATGTCGCCGATCTCGTCCAGGAACACGGTGCCGCCATCGGCCACCTCGAAGAGACCCGGCTTCGCGCTCTTGGCGTCGGTGAAAGCGCCGCGTTCGTGTCCGAACAGTTCGCTCTCCAGCAACGCCTCGGGTATCGCCGTGCAGGTGATCGTCAGGAACGGCTTGTCCTTGCGCTCGGAGCCCTGGTGGATGGCGCGCGCGAGAAGTCCCTTGCCGGTGCCGCTGTCGCCGAGCAGCAGAACGGTGCGTGCGCGGCTGGAGGCGAGGATCTTGGTCAGGCGCGAGATCTCGCGCATCGCATCGCTGGTGCCGATGACGGCGCCCAGGCCTTCCTCCGCCTGCTCGCGGCGCAAGGCGTGCACTTCCCGCCGCAGGCGCGTCGTCTCGAGCGCGGTGCGGACGTTGAACACCATCTCATCCGTCTCGAACGGCTTGTTGACGTAGGTGAAGGCGCCGCGGCGCATCGCCTCGACCGCCTTCTGGACCGAGGAGTAGGCGGTCATGAGGATCACCGGCACTTCCGGCTGAAGCTCGTGAATCGTCGTCATCAGCTCGAAGCCGTCGCCGTCCGGCAGCTTGTGGTCGAGGATGGCGCAGTCGATCCGGCGCCGCTCGCACATGGCAGTCGCCTCACCCACGTCCGCCGCCTCGTGCACGACGTAGCCCTCTTCCGCCAGCGACTCGCGCAGCGTGAAGCGGATCAGCTTCTCGTCATCGACGACGAGCACGTGCTCCTTGCTCATTCCGGAGAGTGTATCGGATCGTCGGGCGGTCTCGGGAGCACGATCGTGAACGTTGTGCCCTTGCCTTGGCGCGTCTCCACATCGATGCGGCCGCCCATGAGCCCCACGAACTTGCGCACGATGGTGAGACCCAGCCCCGTCCCGCGGGTGCGGGTCGTGTAGAACGGCTTGAACAGCAGCGGCAGCACGTCATCGGGGATGCCGGGGCCGTCGTCGGAGACGGAGATGCGTGTCTGGCCGCCGCTTTCCGCGGCACGCAACACGAGCTTGCCGCGCTTCTTTTCCACCGCCTGGCCCGCGTTGAGCAGCAGGTTGAAGATGATGTTTTCGAGCAGTTGTGGATCCGCGCGGACCACCAGGTCCTCGGGTACCTCCACCGAGACGTCGTGCGCCTTGAGAACCGGTTCCTCGCCCAGGACCCGCATCATGCGTTCGACGA
>CBDURV010000422.1:0-4299 GCA_965369495.1 uncultured bacterium | reverse complement strand
TGTTCACGACCGGAAGAACTGCTCCCGATGCGCCCGCGCCTCATGAATCATGCGGGCTAGCGGTGCTTGCCTTCGTCCTCGATGCGTTCCTCGATCGGTAGGCCGGTGAACTCCGAGATGACCGTGGCGATGGCGCGTGCGGCTGGTTCGTCGTCCTCGATCTCGCAGACCTTGTAGATCGAGGGCCAGCCCAGCTTCACCTTGTATTCGATGCAGTCTTTGTCGTGATCGATGTGGAACTCGATGCAGCGCACCTCGTCGAAGGTCTTTTCCTTCGTGCGGACACCCGCGCGACTGCGGATCTGGTCCATGTAGAGTCGCTTCGCCTTGTCCAGGGTCACATCGCGGTGGTACGGCCGACGGAGTTCGGTGAGGACCAGGTCGATCGAGCCCAGCACGACAAGGATGGCGATTGCCATCGGGTAGATCAGAACGCCGGCAATGACCAAGCCGCCCAGCACCAAAATGCCCAGAAGGCTGAGCAGGCACGTCCGATGTGACTTGCTGAGCCACGCGTTCTGATCGAACGAAAGGACATCGCCGTCGATCGTGTATGTCCCGAGAGGTACGTCAGGTCGCTGCACGCCCGGGAGAGTACTCGGCCCTCCCGACTGCTCAGGCCCACAGACCGCGGACGGAACTCTGCCGGTAGCCGGGGAAGAAGCCCTTGGGCGCCTTGAACCGGAAGTGGCGGTAGAGGATCTCGCCGAAGACGTCGCGGAAGTCCGTCGTCACCTTGAGATCGCGGCCCTGGTACATCTCGCGCTCGCCGAGGCCGGCCCACTTGCCATGCACCTTGCCGCCCTTGACGCCGCCGCCCATGAGGAACATGCATCCGCCGTGGCCGTGGTCGGTGCCGTAGTTGCCGTTTTCCCTGCAGGTGCGGCCGAACTCCGTCATCGTCACGATCAGGGTGTTGTCCAGATGACTGCCCAGGTGCGTCATGAACGCCGCGACGCTGTCACCCACATCCTGCAAAAGTCGCGGCATCGCACCGTCGAACTTGCCCTGGTTGGCATGCGTGTCCCAGCCGTTGATGTCGATGGCGGCCACCTCGAGGCCCTCGCCGGAGCGAATGACCTGGGCGATGGCGCGCAACTTCGTGGCGAGCCGGCTCTTGGGATACTTCGCATCGATGCGGCCGCTGTCGGTCGCGATGATCTTCTTGAAGCGCTGGAGCGTCTCGGCGGTGTAGCGGCCCGCCTTGACGACGTCGTCCTCGCGCCGATCCATCTGCCCGGGGTGCTCGCCGTAGAGTTCGCCGAACATCTTCAGCATCTTCTCGTCACGCAGGACGTTCGCCTCCGGAACCGCCAGCACGGAATACTTGCCCCGCAGCGAGCGCGGCAGCAGTCCCTGCATCGCGAGCGCACGCAATGTCGCCGCGTCGTCGGTGCCGGAAACCGCGAGATAGCGGTTGAGCCAGCCGTCGCGCACGGTGCGCAAACCGGGCGCCGCGTACTCCATGAAGTCCTGCGCGTCGAAGTGGCTGCGCGTGGCGTGCGGCGATCCGACATTGACGATCGGCGCCAGCTTGCCCGCATCCCAGAACGGCTTGAGCGCGCCCAGCGACGGGTGGATGCCGAACTTGGAGTCGAGCTTGATGATCGACTTGTCACCCTCCGCCGGAATCGCGAGCGTGGGACGCAGGTCGTAGTAGCGCTGGTCCTTGTAGGGCACGACCACGTTGAGCGCGTCCATGCCGCCGCGCAGGTAGAGAATGACAAGCGTCGGCTTCTTGGTCTCGCCGGCAAACGCCTGGGTGATGGGAAACGGCAGCGCCAGCGACGCGATGCCCGCGCCGGTCGCCTTGAGGATGGTGCGTCTAGAAGTCGTCATGGCTGCCCCTACTGTTGCTGAAACTCCGGTGAGCCCAGGATGAGCCCGGCGATGAGCGGCGCAAGTTGCGCCACTTTCGGATCCGGCTTCTTCTCCAGGTAGCGCGCGATCATCTCATCCAAAATGGTCTCCGTACGCGGCGTCAGGCCGGACGGCACCAGTCGGCGCACGAGCTGTTCCTTCCAGCGATCTGCGCGCCAGTGGCGCAGGCCGTCGTAGAGCGCGCTGGGAACGGTCACGCCGGGAATGCGGCCCTGGACAAGATCGTTCGCGAACTTCCAACGCACCGCGAACGCACCCGGATCCTGCCACGCCTCGGCCTGGTCGTAGTAGCCGGTCGGGTCCTTGCAGTAGTAGAGGTTCTCGCTCATGGCGGTGAGCGCGCGATGAATGCCGTTGACGTGCTTGATCTCCGCGCGGGTGGCGCGCAGGGCGCTGACGACGAACTCGTACGGCCGCTTGAACTTCGAGCGGTAGTTGCGCGCTTCGAAGAACTCCGGGTCATCGACGATGGCGCGGTAGACGGTCGGCAGGTCGCCCTTGCACTTGGTCCAGACGGCGGCGATGCGCTCGATCATTTCCGGCGACGGATCATCGCGCACGAAGTAGCGGCAGAGCTTGAACGACAGGTAGCGCGCGGTGCCCTTGTGGCGGGTCAGGATCGAGAGGATCTTCTCGCCCTCCGCGACGGGGTTCTTCTTGTTGCGGGCGATGCGGCGGTTCAAGAAGACCTTATCGCCGTCATAGTGCATGGCCGGGTTGAACCGGAAGACGTGGCCTTCCTCCTTGTCGTTCGAGACGGTCCAGCCGGTGAGCGCCATCGCGACGTTCTCGACATCGCGCTGCGTGTAGTAGTTGTCCACGCCGAGCGTGTGCAGTTCGAGGATCTCGCGCGCGTAGTTCTCGTTGAGGCCGCGCTGGCTCGCGATATCGACCGCTTCTTGTCCGGCGTCCTTGGACTTGGTCGCGAGCCGCACGCGCATTTCGATCTTCTTCAGCTCCGCCTTCGTCGGCGGGCGACGGGAGACGACGTTGTCGAGGTAGACGAGCATCGCCGGCGACGTGGCGCTGGCGTGCAGCATGTCGCCGAAGTTCCCGAAGACGTGGCGGCGGACCACCTCGCGCTCGTACTCGGTGGCGTACTCGCGCACGCGCCCCTTGTCCACCGCGACAGTGAAGTGGTTGCGGAAGAAGTCGGCGGCGACCTCGCGCACCTGGTTGGTGCCATAAACGCCGCACAGCACAACGCTGTCGCGCAGTTCGCGGCGCGGGATGTTGCGCCGTTGGTTGCGCTCGCGCCGCTGCTTCGGCGTGGCGTCCTTGGGCAGCGGCAGGATGTACTGCGCCATCACCTGCCGGCTGGTCAACCCGAGCGACTTGAGTTCTGCGAGTTGCTTGATCAGGTAGCGGCTCTCTTCGACCTTGCCATCAAGCTGCAGGTCGAGCCACGCGCGGATTCCCGTCGCCTTCACTTCACGCGCGAGTTCGGGTGTCGCGCCGAGCGTGAAGCGGTTAAGGAAATGGAGGACGCGTTCATCCTCGGTCAGGGTTCGTTCCTGTCCGAAAGCGGCGCAGGCGAACACGAGGACGATCGCGGTCGAACGTCGAGGCGACATGTCGATTCCTCCATTAGCGCACGGGAACGAACGCTCGTTCAAATGTACGAGAAGGCCGCTTTCCGTCAAGTTCGATCGGGCCCCGTAATGCAAAGAGGGCGGCCCCTTGCGGGACCGCCCTCGGCAGAGACGTGGGATTCAAATCCCCTATGAATCGATGTCCGCCCCCGATGATGTGTCGCAGTCGTTCTTATCCCAGTCGTTGGGCGTGCTGTACTCGTCGTGGAAACAGTCGAAGCCGCCGTTCCCCTCGCTGGTGTTCTTCTTGATGTCGTTGTTCGAAGGACCGATGTGGAGCCTCGGGCTGCGCAGGCCGATGCCGTCGCCGCCGTTGTCCGTCAGGACGTTCTTCTCGATCTTGTTGCCCTGCGAGTCGTTGAGCAGGCGCAAGCCATCGAACCCGTTGTCGTGAATGTCGTTGTCCTTGATCTTCGAGTTCTGAAGTTCGCCGACGAGCATGCCCATGCGGGTGTTGTCGTAGACCTCGTTCTTCTCCAGCTTGATGTTGACGTTGTCCACGAAGGGCAACGAGAAGTCGGAGGAGAACGTCTGCACCGCAATCCCGTCGAAGTTGTCATGGATCTCGCAGTCCCTGACCTTCACGTTGCTCACGCCCTTGACGGAGAGCCCCAATCGGATACCCGCGATCGAGCATCCGGAAATCTCGCACTTCTTGATTTCCAGGTCCGTGGTGTAGGCGGCGAGAATTCCGATCAGGCAGTCCGTCACATCGCAGTCCTTGATCTGCCCGTTGGTCGGGTCGGCATCGGGCTGGGAAAAGGTCTCGGAGCACGCAACGCCGAAAAACCCACCGTCCATCCTGCACTTCTGAACTTTCATCTTG
>CBDURV010000421.1:0-4302 GCA_965369495.1 uncultured bacterium | reverse complement strand
CGGCAATGGGAGCGGCCACCGCCCCTGGATCAAGGACGAGGTAAGTGCGCGCTCCCGCGGTTGGGAGGAGTTCTATCGCAACCGCTGGCAGCACGACAAGGTCGTCCGCTCCACGCACGGCGTCAACTGCACCGGTAGCTGCACCTGGCAGATCTACGTGAAGGACGGAATCGTCACGTGGGAAATGCAGGGGCTCGACTACCCGCCGCTCGAGGACGGCATTCCGCCCTACGAGCCCCGCGGTTGTCAGCGCGGTATCTCGTTCAGCTGGTACCTCTACAGCCCGCTGCGGGTCAAGTACCCGTACATCCGCGGCGCCCTGCTCGACCTCTGGAAGGAGGCGCGCGCCAACCATGAGGATCCGGTCGATGCGTGGACCGCGCTCGTCGGCGATGACGAAAAGCGCGCCCGCTGGCAGCGCGCCCGCGGCAAGGGCGGCCTGCGACGCACCAACTGGGACACGGTCCTGGAGCTCATGGCCGCGGCCAACGTGCACACGATCAAGAATCACGGGCCCGATCGCCTCACCGGCTTCAGCCCGATTCCCGCCATGTCCATGATCAGCTACGCGGCCGGTTCGCGCATGCTGCAGTTGATGGGGGGCGTCTCGCTCTCCTTCTACGACTGGTACTGCGATCTGCCCAACGCCTCGCCCGAGACGTGGGGCGAGCAGACGGACGTGAACGAAAGCGCCGACTGGTACAACGCCAAGCTGCTCGCGGTCATGGGGGCCAACCTCAACATGACCCGCACGCCGGACGTGCACTTCGCCGCCGAGGCGCGCACCAACGGCACGAAGATGTGGGTCTTCTCCCCCGACTTCAGCCAGGTCGCGAAATACGCGGACACCTGGGTGCCCTGCAACGCGGGACAGGACGGCGCATGGTGGATGGCAGTCAACCATGTGCTCCTGAAGGAGTTCCACCACGAGAAGCAGACGCCCTACTTCATCGACTACACCAAGCAGTACACCGACAGCCCGTTCCTCGTCGAACTGACCGAGAACGACGGCGTCTGGAAGCCGGGGCAGATGCTCCGCGCGAATCGCCTGGCGAACTACGCCGAGGAAGAAAACGGCGAGTGGAAGTTCCTCATGTGGGACGAGGGCGAGAAGCGCCCGAAGATGCCGCTGGGCTCGATGGGGCACCGCTGGCAGAAGCAGAAGGGCAAGTGGAACCTCGAGCTCAAGGACGGCGTCGACGGGTCGGAAATCGATCCCGCGCTCACCTTCCTCGACTCGGGCGACGGCGTCGAACAGGTCCACCTGGACGACTTCGCCGAGGGCCGCGCCATCGCGCGCGGCGTGCCCGTTCGCCGTCTCGAAACGGCCGATGGCGGCACGGTTACCGTCGCCACCGTCTACGACCTGCTGATGGCGCAGTACGGGGTTCCGCGCGGACTCGAAGGGGACTACCCCGCCGATTACGATGACGAAGACGCCGTCTACACGCCCGCATGGTCGGAACGTTTCACCGGCGTCAGCCGCAAGGAACTCATCCGCTTCGCTCGCGAGTGGGGCGTCACCGCCGAGAAGACCAACGGCCGCTGCACGATCATCATCGGCGCCGGCGTCAACCACTGGTACCACGCCAACCTGATGTACCGCGCCGGCATCCACGCGCTCGTCTTCTGCGGGTGCGTCGGCACCAACGGCGGCGGACTCGCGCACTACGTCGGCCAGGAAAAGCTCGCGCCGATGGAGCCCTGGAGCGCCATCGCGATGGGCAGGGACTGGTACCCGGGCGCGCGACTTCAGAACGCGCCGAGCTGGCATTACGTGCACAGCGACCAGTGGCGTTACGAGAAGGAGTTCACCGACTACCACACCGTGCCGCCGCAGACCGACCCCAACACGCTTGCGCAGGGCCACACGATGGACACGCAGGTGCGCGCGGTCCGCAACGGCTGGTTGCCCTTCTTCCCGCAGTTCAAGGAGAACCCGCTCGACGTCGTGAAGGAGGCCGAGGCGAACGGCGCCAAGGACGACGCCGCCGTCGTCAAGCGCGTCGTGGAACGGCTCAAGTCGAAGGACCTGCAGTTCTCGATCGAGGATCCGGACGCCGCCGAGAACTGGCCGCGCGTCTGGTACATCTGGCGCGGCAACGCGCTGCAGTCCTCCGCCAAGGGGCACGAGTACTTCCTCAAGCACTACCTCGGCACGCATCACAACGACATTGCCGAACCGCTCGCCGAAGACCACGTCAAGGAGGTCAAGTGGCACGAGCACGCGCCGACGGGAAAGATGGATCTCGTCGTCGACCTCAACTTCCGCATGGACACGTCGGCGCTCTACTCCGACATCATCCTGCCCGCCGCCACCTGGTACGAAAAGGCGGACCTCAACTCGACGGACATGCACAGCTTCATCCATCCGTTGACGCCCGCCGTGCCGCCCTGCTGGGAGTCGAAGAGCGACTGGCAAATCTTCGCCGCGATCGCGAAGAAGTTCTCCGAGCTCGCCGGCCGCCACTTCCCCGAGCCCGTCAAGGACATCCTGGCCGCGCCGCTGTTGCACGACACGCCGGCCGAGATCTCACAGCCCCGCATCGAGGACTGGTACGACGGCGACGTCGAGGCGATTCCCGGCAAGTCGATGCCCAACTTCAAGGTCGTCGAGCGCGACTACAAGCAGGTCTACAACCAGTTCATCTCCCTCGGTCCGAACGTTCGCGAGGGGGGTCTGGGGGCGCACGGAACGCACTATGACTGCGCCGACTTCTACGACGAGATGGTCGCCACCGGCCCGGTCGAGCACTGGGACGACAAGACCTACCCGTCGCTCAAGGAAGACGTCACGGTCTGCAACTCGATCCTGAATCTGGCCACCGTCACGAACGGCGAGCTCTCCTACCGCTCCTACAAGGATCTCGAGAAGAAGACCGGCCTCAAGCTGGCGCATCTCGCCGAAAAGCAGCGCAGCGTGCGGTGCGACTTCGACGACCTGCAGGGCCGTCCGCGGCGCCTGATCAACAGCCCGATGTGGTCGGGCCTGATCGAGAACGGCCGGCCGTACGCGCCGTTCACCTTCCAGAAGGAGATGCTGGTTCCGTGGCGCACGCTCACCGGCCGCCAGCACCTCTACCTGGACCACCCCGGCTACATCCAGTTCGGCGAACACCTGCCGACCTTCAAGCCGAAGCCGTTGCCGACGGAGTACTCGGACCTGGTGGTGAGCAAGGAAGAGGGGCCGACCCTGATGCTCAACTACCTGACGCCGCACGGCAAGTGGCACATCCACTCGACGTACGGCGACAACGAGCGCATGACGACGCTCTCGCGTGGCTGCGATCCGTTCTGGATGAACGTCAAGGACGCCGAGCAGATCGGCATCCAGGACAACGACTGGGTCGAGGTGCACAACGACCACGGCGTCGCGGTGACGCGCGCGGCGGTGTCAGCGCGCATTCCGCGCGGCATCGGCCTGCTCTACCACTCGACGGAACGCACCTACGGCATTCCGAAATCGCCGCTGCGCAAGAACCGCCGCGCCGGCGGACACAACAGTCTCACCCGCACCCGCCTCAAGCCCAACCTGATGGTCGGCGGCTACGGACAGTTCACGTTCCACTTCAACTATTGGGGCCCGACAGGCTGCAACCGCGACACGCACGTGTACGTGCGCAAGCTGCCCCGCCTGGAATGGTAAGGAGCCACAATGGACGTTCGATCCCAAATCTCGATGGTCTTCCACCTCGACAAGTGCATCGGTTGCCACACGTGCAGCATCGCCTGCAAGAACGTGTGGACCGACCGCAAGGGCACCGAGTACATGTGGTGGAACAACGTGGAGACCAAGCCGGGCACCGGCTACCCCACGAAATGGGAAGACCAGGAGGAGTACAACGGCGGGTGGGAACTCGTCGATGGCAAGCTCCGCCTCAAGTCCACCGGCAAGGGCCGGATCATTCCCAACATCTTCCACAACCCGTCGATGCCCAGCATGGACGACTACTACGAGCCGTGGACGTACCGCTACGAGGACCTGTTCAACGCCCCCGAGGGCGATGACCAGCCGACGGCGCGGCCGATCTCCAAGGTCACCGGCGATCCGATCGACATCGAGGCGGGTCCCAACTGGGACGACGACCTCGGCGGCTCGGAGATCTACGCCAAGAACGATCCCAACATGGCGTCGCTGACACCGGAGCAGCAGCAGCAGATGATGGCGATCGAGCGGCTCGTCTTCTTCTACCTGCCGCGCATCTGCAACCACTGCGTCAACCCGTCGTGCGTCGCGTCGTGCCCGTCGGGCGCGCTCTACAAGCGCGGCGAGGACGGCATCGTCCTGATCGACCAGAACGT
>CBDURV010000420.1:0-4303 GCA_965369495.1 uncultured bacterium | reverse complement strand
GCCGTGGGTCAGGCCCAGCGTGTGGCCGAGCTCGTGCATGAAGGTGCCCGCCTCCTCGGTCACGCCGCCCCCGAAGCTGCCCAGCGCGACGACGAAATCGTGCGCGCCGTTGCCGCGCGCCACCCCACTGGCGCCGCCCGGAAGGTCGTTGGCGTAAATGCAGTACCGGACCGCGCTGGCAAGCGCGGGATCGTAGCGCGTGTCTTTCAACTCCTCGAAGTGATCGACGGCGCCCTGCGGGTGCGGCGTCTGTTTCCAAAGGTAGTTGGACGATCCCGAGCCGAGCACCGCAAGCGCATCCGTGATCGGAATCTCCTCATCGATGCGCACGTGCAGAACGATGCCGTATGCCGCGAACGCGTTCTTGACCAGGTCGATCGCCTGCGTACTCGGCATGTGGCCGGCGAGATAGTCCACCTCGACGAACATGTCTCGCACGTCCGGATCCGCACCCATTTCGGGCAGATCCACCGGAGTCTCGCCCCCTTCGGGCGTCGCGATGACGAAGCCACGTTCCTCCCACAGGTCGCGCAGGCCATCGCCGTCCCTGTCGGGCGGGTTGGCGCGCACGATCGCTTCGCTGCCGTCGGTGAACTTGACCCAGATCCCGATCTTGCCGCGGCTGTTGATGAACGGATACGTGGTCACGTCGGCCACGGTCTTGTCGTCCAGTGCATCGCCGGTGCGCAGAACGGACGCGTACTGCGTGAAGATGCCGCGTCCCGCGTCGATCAGCGCCATGAACGCCGATTCGCCGGAGTCGTTGATCGTCGAACCGCCGATGAAGTCGTTGATCGTGGTGCCGGCAATGACGTCGCCGGTACGGACGAGCGCCTTCGTTTGCGTGAAGATGCCACGCTCGTTGGCTTGCGCTACGGCGAAGAAGCTGCTTACGCCCAGGCGATTTACATCCGGGAAAAAACCCATCAGAACCAGCGTCGAGCCGTCGATGGTCGTGCCGTTGCGCGCGATCAGGGCGTTGTCGATGCAGAGGCCGGTGCCGTCGGTCAAGAATGCGTGGTATGCAACTTGACCGCGGTCGTTGATTCGGCAACTGCCAAAGAACGAGTCGATCGTAGCCCCGCCGACCGTGCCCCCGGACTGCGCGACGATCCGTTGCGTCGTGAGCACCGCCTGCCCGGTGGGAGTCTCCGCGACGAACGCGATCTCGCCCGCATCGTTGACGGCGGCACTGGACAGGGCAGTCAAGGTAACACCGTGCAGCGCATCGCCGTCGCGAACGACGAGCGAGGTTGGCGTGAAGATCGCGTGTCCGGTGGGCGTCACGGCGCGGAAGGCGATCTTGCCACTGCGGCTCACGGCGACATCGGAAACGGCGCGGATCTCCACGCCATCGACGAAGTCACCGCGCGTGATCAGTTGCGTCGAATCGACAAAGAGTGCTTTGGCTCCGTTGGCGAAGTCCACCCGATAGGCGAGCCGGCCTGCGTCGTCGATCTGCGCCCCGCCCGCGAAGCCGCTGATCGTGTTGCCGCCCTCCAACTCTCCCGTGCGCTTGAGCACGTCGAAGGTATACCCCTGTGCGTGGGCAAGCTGCGTCGAAAGGGCCACCACCGCAAGTACAAGTGCGATCCGCATTTCGTCCTCCTATCCCCATAGATGGACGCGGATCGTGGCAGTTCCGCGACGGCCGAACAAGTAAATTGCGGCGACCCGGGGGTCGATTCAGGGCGCGGCGGGTCCGAACGCCGCGCAGAACGCGATGGCGGAGTCGGAGGCGCCGGCGCGGCGGGCCCCGCGGATGTGGGCGCGGAGTTGGGGCGGCAGATCGAGGGCGGCCAGCATGGCAACGGCGAGCAGTTCGCGGTCGATCAGGCTCAGGAACGGACGCCCGAGAACCTGGCCGTAGGCGTCGCGCAGCACGAACCGGGCGAAATCGGGGTGCAGGGCGGTGAGTTTGTCGATCACGATCTGCGTGTGCGGGCCGTAGACCGCCTCGAATGTGGCCTGCCCGCGCTCCGGCAGGTCGGCGGGGGCGGGCTCCAGGGGCGGCATCGCTTCGTCGCCCACTACTCCTCGCAGCGCCTGAAATGCGTCGATCGTGCGCGGGTAGCCGGCAAACAGGAAGACCTGCAGCGTAGCCTCGAAGAGGTCGGCCACAGCGACTCCGTCGTCCACGGCCGCTTGGTAGAGCGTGGGAAGCCGCCCCCGCTCGCCCTGCGCCGCCGCCACCGCAATGCCTGCCAAGTGCCGAATCCGCATGGACGGAAGCATAGCGGTTTGCACGCGAGGGTACCTTCACTGCGTGGATCAGGAAACGCGCGCGATTCTCGCCTTGGCCGGCTACGAGCCCTCGACCGAGGAAGAGGCTTTCTTCGAGCGGCTTCGTGAGCGCATCGTCGATGCCAACGAGCGGCTCAATCTCACGCGCCTGACGAGTGAACACGACTTCTGGATCAAGCACGTGCTCGACAGCCTGCTGCCGTTTTTCGCAGTGCCCGGCCTGGCGGGACTCGACGACAAGGCGCTCGTCGCGGACTTCGGATCCGGCGCCGGCTTTCCCGGTTTCGCACTGGCCCACCGCTTCCCCCACTGGGACGTTGCGCTCATCGAACGCACGCAGAAGAAGTGCGACTTCCTCGAGGAGACGGTCGAGAAGCTCGGCATGACCAACGTCTTCGTCGTGCCGCTCGACGCGCGCGAGGCGGTCCACAAGGTCGAGGCGCTCGACCGCGGCTGCGACCTCGTCGTCGCGCGCGCCGTCGGCCGCCTCGCCAAGGTCACGCGTCAGGCGGAGCCGCTGCTGCGCCCCGGAGGCATTCTGCTGCACTACAAGGGCGGCACGCTCGACGCGGACGAGATCAACGAGGGCAAGCGCGCGGCGCGTGAAATGGTCGCGCGCCAGTACGAGCCGAGCTACTACGAGTTGCCGCCCGACCAGCGCCGCGCCGCCGTGCTCGTCGAGAGCAAGCCGCACGCGAAAAAGCGCAGGGCCGTCCTGAATCGGCGCAAGGAACGAGCGGCGGCCCAATCCGACCAGCAAGAGCCTCAGTCCGACCAGCAGTCGGAGACGTAGCGCAACTCGCCGTCCGACGCCAGCCACTCCAGGAATCCGCGGTGGTAGGGCGCCGTCAAGAGCGGCGGCAGATCGGCGCGCGGCACGCAGCGGTGATCGAGTATGTCCGGCTCGTTGGAGTGGTCGATCCCGTCGAGCGCGCCTTCCACCCGGAAGAAAAACGAGCGCCAGACGCCAGTGCGACGGCCCTCGATGGTGCGCTCGCCTTCCGAGACGAACAGCATTTCGCGCACTTCGATCTGTAGCGCGCACTCCTCCATCCACTCGCGCCGAAGTGCTTCATGGAGCGTTTCGCCCGCTTCGACGCGCCCGCCCGGCAGGTCCCAGACGACCTGCTCGCGACCATCGATGACGCGCCGATTCGCGACGAGCAACACCCCCGCCGGCGTTTCCAAAAGGCCGAACGAGCCGAGAAAGTCGGCCGCGTCCTCGAATGCGCGAAAGGGCTGCTGTGCCATCTATGCCAGTATTACAGCGTGCGCCTGATTCGTACGCCGCCGAGCGATCCCGCCTTCAATCTCGCCCTCGACGAGGCGCTGCTGCGCTCGGGGACGCCGACGCTTCGTTTCTACTCGTGGGAACCGCCCGGCTTCAGCCTCGGGTTCTTCCAAAAGCGCGATTCGCTAGAGGTTCCGCCCGGATTCACGGTGGTGCGGCGCCCGACCGGCGGCGGCGCCATCGCCCACTCCGGCGAACTCACGATCGCGTGGATCGGCCAGCGTCGGCGCGTCGAAACGGTCTACGACGACATCAACGCGATCGTGGCCAACGCTCTCGGACGCCAATGGGGCGTCAACGTCGGCAGAGGAAAGGGGCAGCCCGAGGCCGCACCCGAGGGCCTCTGCTTCGACGCCCACACCTGCTACGACCTGATGGCGGACGGCCGCAAGATTTTCGGCTCCGCGCAGCGCCGCGGCGGCGACCGCTTCCTGCTTCATGGCAGCTTGGTCCTGGAGCCCAACCGGATCAGTCCCGGCGCCGTCGGCCTCTCCGAACTCCTGCCCACCCCCGTCACCCGCCAGGAAGCCGAAGAAGCGATCCTCACCGCCGCAGGCAACCGCTGGCAAGTCGAGTTCACCGAACAAACCCCAACACCCGCCGAACTAGCCGAAGCCGAAAAACTAGTCCGAGACCGCTACGCCAACCCAGTCTGGACCAACCGGCGCTAGCAGTGTTTTGTGGGGGCTGCGCCCCCCCCCCAAAGGAGAGCACACCAGGGAAAACCAGGAACCCCAAAAAATATGGGATGGGCGGGTGTGGGTGAAT
>CBDURV010000419.1:0-4304 GCA_965369495.1 uncultured bacterium | reverse complement strand
ACGCGTCTTCCGAGAGGATCACCTCCGGGCGCTCATCGGGATCCTCGACGTGCCCTCCGTTAAGCGACTCCGACTCCAACAGGCGCCGGAACGCGCCGTCGCGCGAGAGCTTGTTCCAGTCGTTCGTCCACGCCTCCATGACGCGCGCGCGCGCCTCGATCTTCTCCAGCCCGGTGAACTTCACGCCGTTGTGGATGCTGAGGCCGTCGGGCTCGGTATCGAAGACCGGCTCGCGCGGGTTGTAGACGTAGCGGATCGTCGTCGTGCGCTTGATCCAGTTGCCCGAGTTCTGGCGATTCGCGATGTAGAACTTCACCCAGCCGCCGTGACGCGTGCGAAGGATCAGCGTGTTCTCGCCGATCGTCTTCTCGTTGCACCAGACCTGTGTCAGGGCGAGATTGAGATTTTCCGGAACAGCGCCCGCGACGCGATCGAAGATCTGTTTTTCGCTGATGTTCTGCGCGCTCCATCCGTACACCGTTCGCAGATGGGTGATGCCGCGCGGCGCCGCCAGCAGCATGCGCGCGATCTGGCGGCTGGCCGCCTGGAAGTAGAGGTCGCATTCCGCGTACGGAACGATCTTCCCCCGCTCGAAGGAATAGCCCTGCTGGAAGTGGAACTTGAATTCGCCGTCGTAGATCCGGCTGGGCATGCGCACGACGATCGCCTTGCCGGGCAGCGTACGGCGGCCGTGCGCGTCCATCCCGATCACGCGGTACTCGTGCATGTCGTCGTGGGCGCGATCCTCGTCGAACGCACGCCCCTTGCGATCGAATGGCAACGTCGTCGGCCCCTTGCGCGCAATAAGCTTGGTGACCTGCACGTCACTCAGGCGATAGGGCTCGTCCACGTGCGCCTCGATCGTCACGCCATCGTCGCTCTCCGTAGTCGTGATCTTGGGGGGCTGCGGAAACGAGTCGGCATCGCCGTAGACGTAGTAGTCGATGATCAAGCCGTGCTGGTTGTTCTTCTTGGGCGTGATGGTCACGCGACAGCGCGCCACGCCGCCCCCGCGCAGCGCCACGAGGAACTCATCGCCCGACTTGAGTTGCCAGCTGCCGCCGACCTTGGCATCCCACGGCGAGAGCGGCTCCGCGTCACCCGGGATCTGGATCAACGGGAAGACGGTCACGTTGAAGCCGTTGCGAATCATGGCGCCCTGCGGATAGATGTTCTGGACCCAGATGTCCCAGTCCTGCGAGACGACGTCGCCCATCAACAGGTCGCACTTCACGTTGCGTGTCTTGATTTCGATGCGCCCGGAGGAGACACCGCGACTGCGCACGGTCGCCTGCATGCGCGCGGGCAGCCCCTCGTAGCCGTCCTTGGTGACGCCGAAGATCCGGTAGCCGTAGCGCTCGCCGACCTCCACCTTGCGATCGATGAAGGGAGGCTGCGCGCGCTCGACCGCCTCTTCCCAGACCCCCTCCGATCCGCGCCGCCGCTGCACGCGATAGGTCACGTACTGCGGATCGGGCCGCCACCAGACCTCGATCTTGGAGTTGTAGCCGATGCAGAACGGGCCGCGCGGCGAAGGCAGCACGTCGCCGTAGCCGCCGAGGCGCGTAATGAACCGGATGACCGTCTGCTGCGAAGTCGACAGCACCTGCACCAGTGCGAGATTGCCCTCGTCGGTGCGCAGGCGGTGCCACGGCTTCGTGCTCATCTGCGGCAGGGCGCCCACGATCGAGCTGTCCACCTGCGTCGGAACGAGAAAGGCGGCGCCCTCCATCTCGGGACCGCCGCGCGGACCGCGATCGCGCGACTGCGTCAGGCCGCCGCTGTCGAGATCGAGGAACCACCCCGCCGGCGCCCGCGGAACGATGCGCACCGCTTCAAACCAGCGCGGCGGGCCAAGCCGCTCGACGATTACGCGCCGCAGTTCCGGCAGCTTCGCCGCCCGCGCCACGAGCGACTCCAGTCGGCGGCGCGCGGCGGCCCGCTCCCCCTTGGCCTGCTCGACACGCGAGAGTCCGATTTCCGCACGCACGCGCAGCCGCTCGGGAAGCGCGTCGTCGCCGGCTATCGCGCGAAAGACCGCCTCGGCCTCCTTGCGATACGACGAGTCCTCAAGGCGAAACCAGGAGCGCAGGAGCTTCAGCTCCGCTTCGCTCGCCGAATCCTGCGCGAATGCGATGGATGCCACTGCCAGCATCGTCAGCAGGCAGCGCATCGGAATCGTCGGTCGCACCGCCATCTTGCGCATCATTCTTAGTTACCACGCCCCCGCGCCCCCTGCGTCAACTTCATACTGAAACGTGACAATTCCGTTTCGGTTCGGGCCCCGCTTAGGATTGCCGCGCATGGATCCCATCTACCGGGGCGAGGTTAATCGCGATGTACCGGCCGCGGCGGCGGGTGAGTTCGCGCCGCTGGCGATCGGGCCGCTGCGCGTCTGGCCGCCGGTCGTTCTCGCACCGATGGCAGGCGTGACAAACTACCCGTTCCGCAAGCTCTGCCGGCAGTTCGGCGCGGGTCTGTTCATCAGCGAGATGATCACCGCCAAGGGATTCGTCTACGGCAACGAGAAGACGCTGCACCTCGCCGGCTTCGGTCCCGACGAGTCGCCGCGCAGCCTGCAGCTTTACGGCGTCGATCCGGAGTCGCTCGGCGAAGCGACACGCCGTCTGGTGGGCGAGGACGTGGTCGACCACATCGACATGAACTTCGGCTGCCCCGTGCGCAAGATCACGTCGAAAGGAGGTGGCTCCGCGATTCCCGCCAAGCCGCGCCTGCTCGCTCGCCTCGTGGGCGCGGTCGTCGAAAACGCCGGGGAAGTTCCGGTCACGATCAAGTTCCGGATGGGCATCAACGACGAGGTCATCACCTACCGCGACGCGGGCCGCATCGGGCAGGAGCAGGGCTGCGTCGCCGTCGGGCTGCACGCGCGCACCGCCGCCCAGCTCTACGACGGCGATGCGCGCTGGGCGGCGATCGCCGACCTCAAGCAGCTGCTCTCCATCCCGGTGCTCGGCAACGGCGACATCTGGGAGGCGTTCGATGCACTGCGCATGATGCGCACCACCGGCTGCGACGGCGTCATCGTCGGACGCGGCTGCCTCGGACGCCCGTGGCTCTTCGCGGAGCTGGCCGCGGTCTTCGACGGACGCGAACCCGACGACCCGCCCAACTTCGGCGCGGTCATCGACATCATGCTGGAGCACGCGCGGCTGGTGTGCGATTGGTTCGGCGAGAAGCGCGGCATCATGATGATGCGCAAGTTCATGGCGTGGTACACGAAGAGCTTCCATGGCGGCGCGGCGCTGCGGGCGCAGCTGATTCGTGCCAATACGCTCGAGGAGCTGGCCCTGGGCGTGGCCGACGTGGACCGCGAAATCGCGTTCCCACCCGCCGGCATGCGCGTCCGGCGAGGCAAACGGAGCGGCACCCAGAGCGTCAGCCTGCCCCCCGGCTACCTCGACGATCGCGACGACGATTCGCTGCCCGGCGAGGACGCGGAGTCGGCAGTTTCGGGTGGTTAGTATCATCCACATGTGACCCGCGCCGTGTTTCTCCTCTTCCTGCTGCTCGCCGCCGGTTGCGCGAGCAAACCCAAGGATCCTTACGACACATCCAAGGGCCCCAAACTCGTGCTGCAGGTGGAGTTGGAGGGCGATGGCATCGCGCGCATGGGCGACGACATCGTCGTGCCGATTTCCGACGGCTGGCAGACCAACAAGCAGGTTCCGGAGGGGATCCGGGAGACGCTCAAGGCGGGGCGCCGCTGGATCGTGCTCAAGGAGCCGCTGGTCTTCGCCGCCGCCGCGCGCCCGCTGGCAAACGGCGACACCCCGTTCGTTCCGGAGCGCATCGAGATCCGCGCGGCACACGATACGCGCCCCAGTGCCGAGGGCAGTGACATCCCCTTGCGGCCGGCGCTGCTCATCATGAGCGGCTGGATCAACCACGAGGATGTCAAACGGCGCAGCGGCATCACGGTCGTCAAGGACCTCACGCTGTCCGACCTCGGGAACTCGGAAGGGCTCACGGCGATCGATTCGGACGTGGACCGCGTGGCGCTGGGCGTCGGCATCGAGACCGCGCTGCGCATTGTCACCGGTCGCTATCAGAAGGGGCTCGCGGGGCAGTCCTCGTTCGACTGGGTCGCAACCTTCAAGGACGGCAAACCGGTGGCGAGCGACAAGGAGTGGATCGACGCGATCGACCAGCCCGCCAAGACGCGCGATGCATACCACGCCATCATCCGCCGCTACCGGCCGTCGCAGGTTCCGAAGGTGACGTTTTTCAGCGTGCCGCTCAACGTGGTGCTGCTCTGCTCGCAGATGAACGTGACCAAGCCCGAG
>CBDURV010000418.1:0-4310 GCA_965369495.1 uncultured bacterium | reverse complement strand
AACCCGGGCAGAGCCTTTCGCTCGCACTCGAACTGCGCTGAGACGGTCGCCCCCGCACCCCCTTCATTCCCACCCCGCCAACCTCTGCGTCTCGTGAATAGGTCGGGCTACGCGTCGAGCGCCTCGCGGACGCGCTTGACGATGTCGGCCGCTTTGAACGGCTTCTCGATCAACGGCAAGCCTTCGGCCGCGATGCCGTTGCGGCGCAGTTCGCGTGCCGGATAGCCGGAAATGTAGAGCACGCGCAGACCGGGTTGCGCCGACGCGATCTCGGCGGCGAGTTGCAGCCCATTGGTGCCCGGCATGATCACGTCGGTCAGCAGCAGATGGATCGGTCCGTCGTGGCTGCCAACCAGGTCGCGCGCCGCGGCCGCATCCTCGGCGGAGATCACCTCGTAGCCGTCGTTCGCCAGCGCCTCCTCCATGAGCCGGCGCACACGCTCTTCGTCCTCGCAGACGAGCACCGTCTCGCGGCTTCCCGGAGCCACCTGCCCGCCCACCTGCCCGGTCAAGCGTGCGGCGTGCGGTTGCGAAGCGTCGATGGTCGGCTCGGCGCGCGTCGAGGCGGGCAGGCGGATACGGAACGTGGTGCCTTCGTGCATGCGGCTCCGCACGAAGACGTGACCACCCGCCTCCTCGACGATGCGCTGTACCGTGGCGAGCCCCAGGCCCCATCCGGTGCCGACCAGCTTGGTCGAGTAGAAGGGCTCGAAGACGAGCGGAAGCGCCTCGTCGGGGATGCCGTCCCCGGTGTCAGCCACGAGTAGATCGAGCCATGCGTGGTCCGGTTCGCCCGCCGGGTGATCGCGGAAACAGCGCGTCTCGATGCGCAGCCTGCCGCCGTCGGGCATGGCATCGCGCGCGTTGGAAGCGAGGTTCAGGATCACCTGCTGGAAATGGTCGGGATCGATCTCGACCCACGGCGTGTCGTCCTCGAACCGCATTCCGAACTCGACCGTCTCGTGCAGCAATTGCCGAATCAACTCCTCCATGCTCTCCAGCACGGCGACGGGATTGATGGTGACCGGCGTGGGACTTCGCTCGTGGCGACTGAACTCCTGCAGCTGTTTCACCAGCAGGCCCGCGCGGTCGGTGGCGGACTCGATCTGCTCGATCTCGGTATGCACCATGCCCGGCTCGACCGGTCCCTGTCGCTCGGCGAATTTCATCAGTTCGAGGCTGCCGTGAATGGCCGTGAGGAGGTTGTTGAAGTCGTGGGCGATGCTCCCCGCCAGCCGGCCCAGCGCCTCCATCTTGCGCGCGCGCGAAAGGCGATCGGCCAGGTGCGAGCGCTCGGTTTCGGCCCGTGCGCGCTGCGCCGACTCGATGCTCAACGCGACAAAGTCGCCCATGGTCGCCGCGAGTGCCTGCTCGCCCGACGTCCATTCGCGCGCGGGGCCGACGCATTCGTGGCAGATCACCCCGACCATGCGACCGGAGACGCGGATGGGCGCGTCGAGCATCGCGCCGATGCCGATGGGACGCAGATACGAACTCGTGAACTCCGCCGTCCGCTCATCGCGCTCCGCGTCGTGCGCGGCGATGATGCGTTCCTGTTCGAGCGCATGGAAGTAGACCGGGAACTGGTCGGCCTGAATGTGAAGTCCGTGCGAGTGGCGCGCCCCCGGAGCCTCGAACAGATCGACGCACTCGATGCGCGTGTGCGCGTCGTCGTAGAGCCAGATGCCGACGCGCTGCACACCGATGACGGTCGCCGCCGTTTCGGTGATTGCCTCAAGGCACGCTGCCCGATTGGCTACGTTGCGACCGATGCGCTCAGCCAAACGAACGAGGGCTCGCCCGGGATGCGCCGGGTCCGATTCCGCGTCGCCTGCTCCAAGGCCTCCCCCAAGCGATGTGACCATGGCGGACCCATTGTCGCCGACGAAGTGCGGTTCCTCAAGCGATCCATCGGAACGAACGAGTAAGATGTCGCGCCGTGCTGCGCGTGGTTGAGCTTTCCGTCCCCTCCGACAAGGCCGAGGAGCTACGTTCCCTGCTGGAAGATCAGGAGCTCGTGTGCAACTGGCAGCAGCAGGGGCTGGGCGACTGCCTGTGCGTGCAACTCGTGGTCCGGACGCTGCAGGCGGAACCGCTGCTCGATTTGCTTCAGCAGCGATTCGCGCGCGTCGAGGACTTTCGGGCGCTTGTCATCCGGGTGCATGCGACGGTGCCCGAGTTGGAGGAGCCGGAGCCCGATCCCGCCGATGCGGAGGCCGCCGCCGAGGATTCCGAGCCGCCCCCGCAGCGTGTCGCCCGCGCCGAGATTCGCAATGAACTCGAAAACGGCGTCGATATGGGGCCGGTCTATCTCGCGACGGTGATTCTCAGTTCCGTGATCGCATCCATCGGGCTGATCAAGGGCAACACCGCGGTGATCATCGGCGCGATGGTCGTGGCTCCGCTGCTCACGCCGAACATGGCGCTCGCGTTCGCGGCCACAATCGGCGATCTCACGCTGCTGGGACGCGCCGCGCGCACATCGGCGGTGGGGGCGGTGACGGCGTTCGCCTTCGCGTTGCTGGTGGGCTGGCTCGCAGACGTTCCGCAGAATGCCGAGATTCTTTCGCGCACCGCCCCGGGCTGGGAGGACCTCGCGTTGGCGCTGGCGTCCGGTAGCGCGGGTGCGCTCGCGTTCACCTCGGGCGTCTCCGCGTCGCTGGTCGGCGTGATGGTCGCCGTGGCGTTGCTGCCGCCGCTGATCGTCGCCGGTCTCATGCTGACCGCCGGCGAGCCACGCCTTGCGGGCGGAGCACTCACACTGCTCGCGATCAATGCGATCGGCGTCGTGCTGGCGGCCATCGGCACCTTCGCATGGCGCGGCGTGACTCCCGCGACGTGGTGGGAAAAAGACAAGGCGCGCCGCTACACGCGCCGGGCCATCGCCATCGGAATCGTGCTGGCCGCCGTGCTTTTGGCGCTGGTTTTCTTCGTCCTGCGCTGATCCGCGGCGGCAAGAAGGGCCGTAGTTTTGTCCGCCGCGCCACTTCGGTCGGCCACCCGCGTGCATTTCGGGTTCGGCACGCCGCCTGCTCTGTAGTCATTCGCTCCGGATTGGTGTCTGTGGGCACGATCGATAAGCAAGGCTAATTAACGTCGATCGAATAAGTCGCCAGCGTGCGGCGTGACTTAGATCAGGATTAATGTGATGGAACGAACCGGGGAGTACTCGAACCGACAGGTCGCCTGGATCAGCATGGCGATCGGCGCCGCGACCGGGATGTTGCTGGGGCTCTGGTCCTTCGACGGTCCGTTCGGCGTGCCCGGTTTTCTCGGCGCCTACGACGACACGGCCAGGCGCCTTGCGCGGCTCGGCCACATCGCCTGCTTCGGTCTCGGCTTCATCAATCTGTTGTTTGCCCGGGAGCTGCCCTCGCTTGCGCTTTCGCCCAACCTGCGCCGCAGCGCGTCGCGCGCCATGAACTTCGGCAACATCGCGTTGCCGCTCACGCTCTTTGTCGCCGCCGCCCTGCCGCCCGCCAAGTACCTGATGTCGCTGCCGGCGGCGTCGATCCTGTTTGCCCTGGTCCTGACTGCCCGCGGAGTTCGCCATGAATCTGCATAACCTGAAGACCCTATCCGAGCTTCTGCACTGCTGCGCGGATGCGTACCGGCTTCAACCGGCCATAGGCGATTGGACCTACACCGAACTCGAGGCGCACGCCTGCGCGCGCGCCCATGAGTTGCGCGTCGAGTACCCGGTCGGGACGCCGGTCGTGCTCGATCGCCCGGCGGGTCCCGAGTGGGTGCTCGAATTCTTCGCAATCCTCGAGGCGGGTCTGGTCGTCGCGCCTCTGCTGCCGGGCCTTCCGCGCGACCGCGTGGAGACGTTGATCGGCGCCAGCGCACCGGCGGGGACCGCGCTCCTGCTCTGCACGTCGGCCGCGCGCGAGCGACCGCTCGTGGTGCGACTTACCCATGCGAACCTGCTGGCGGATCTCGTCGCGCTGCGAGGCGCGCGGCAAGTCGATCCGGGCGAAACGATCGCCTCCGTCCTGCCGCCCGCGCACCTGTTCGAATTGATGTGCGGGATTCTGGGTCCGATGGCGTGCGGCGCCTACATCGTGCACCAGGGCGTGCCCACGCCCGACCGCATCCTGCGCCGGTTGCGCGCCACGCAAGCGCAGCGCGTTCTGCTGGTGCCGGCGCTCTTCGAGATGGTTGCGCGACTGCTGGCCGACGACCGCTCGGAATCGCCGCGCGAGATCGCGGCCCGTCTGCGCCGCACTCCCGATCCGGAGCGCGCGGCGGTTCATGCGCGCGAACTCCTCGGTCCGCGTTTCAAGAGCTTCGTCGTCGGTGGCGCGGCC
>CBDURV010000417.1:0-4314 GCA_965369495.1 uncultured bacterium | reverse complement strand
CTGCCCGGCATCCAATAGAATCCACTCGTGCAACTGGGCGGCTACACAATCCTCGAAGAGCTCGGAGCGGGCGCCATGGGCACGGTCTATCGTGCCGACGGCGGCTCGGGCGACGTTGCCGTCAAGGTCGTGCACCCGCATCTGCTCGAGCAGCCCGACGTGCTGGCGCGGTTCGAGCGCGAGGCGCGCGTCGGCCAGGCGCTCGACCACGAGAACATCGTGCGCACCCTCGACGTCAGCGAATGCGACTCGAGCGGCGACTGCCAGCACTTCCTCGTCATGGAATATGTCGAGGGGCAGACGCTGCGCGAACTGCTCGACGAAATGGGCACCGTGCCGGAGCACCTCGTGCGCCACATCGGCGAGCAGGTGGCCAAGGCGCTCGCCGAGATCCATTCCGCCGGAATAATCCACCGCGATCTCAAACCGGAAAACGTGCTCATCACCGAGGACCACGTCGTCAAGGTGATGGACCTCGGGCTTGCGCGCGTGCAGACCGAGGCGGCCAAGCTGTCGCGTGTGGGCGAGTTCGCGGGCTCGGTGCTCTACGCCTCGCCGGAACAGTTCACGATGGGCGGGGAGGACCTCGACGGCCGCTCCGACCTCTACGCGCTCGGCCTGATGCTCTACGAACTAGCCACCGGCCGTCATCCCGCACCGGCCGACGACATCGCGGCCACGATGCACTTCCATCTCAACGAGTCCCCCGCACCCCCTTCAGACATCGTCCCGGATCTCTCTCCGCTGCTCGACGCGACGATCGCCGCGCTGGTGGCCAAGGACCGCGATGCGCGCTTTCCTCACGCCGACATCGTCGCGGAGATTTGGGCGCAGGGCGAGGAGTCGGATTGGTGGGAAGCGCGCGCGGTGGATGCCGAAGCCGCCGCCCATGCGCGCGCGCGACACGTTTCGCGCGAAACGAAACTCTATGGTCGCGACGAACTGATCGCGCAGCTTATGGAGCGCTACCGCGAGCGGGGCGTCGTGTTGCTGGAAGGCGAGGCGGGGGTCGGCAAGACGCGCCTGGTCGATGAGATGATCGAACGCATCGACGCCGACGAAGGCGGCACGCGCTTTTTGTTCGGCGGCTATCCGCCCGGTGGCGGCGCCACGTCGGACGGCGCGTTCCTCGACGCCTTCCGCGAGATCCGACCGCGTCTCGACGAGTTGCTGCCTGGATCGCCGCTGGTGCCCGGTTTCGCGGCGCTGCTCGACGGCGGCGGTCTTCCCGACGGCGTGGATCCGCTAAGCCGCGACGGCCTGCAGGCGGTCATGGCGCAGATCGCGATCGCACTGTCGGCGGAGAAGCCGCTGGTGGTTTGCATCGACGACCTGCACTTCGCACCCGAGGAGGGGCGCGCGATGTTCGCGGCGCTCGCGGCAGCCGTGCGCGGTTCACCGCTGTTGCTGATCGGCACGACGCGCCCGGGACTGCCCGCCGAGTGGCTGGGGGAGCTGGAGCGCCTCGATCAGGTGAGCCTGCATCCGGTGCCGCGCCTCGGCCCCAAGGACCTGCACGAGCTGTTGTCGGATGCGCTGCGTTCGCCGCGATTGGCCGCGGAACTCGGCGGGCAGATCGCCTGGAAGTCCGACGGCAACCCCTTCTTCGTCTTCGAGATCCTGCAGGGGCTGCGCGCCGATGGACTGTTGAAGATCGACGGCGGCAGCTACGTCACGACCCAGGTCATTCGCAACCTGACCGTGCCGTCGTCGGTGCGCGATCTCATTCGCGGTCGCATCGCGGCGCTCACGGAGGAAGACCGCAACCTGCTCGATTTCGCGGCGTGCGTCGGCTACGAGTTCGATCCGCGGCTGGTCGGCGAGGCGCTCGGCATCGCGCGCATTCCCCTGCTGCGCCAACTCGCGCTACTCGAACGCAAACACCGGCTCGTGCACGCGGCGGGGCGGCGCTACCGCTTCGACCACCATCAGGTGCAGGAGACGCTCTACGACGACATGAGCGAGTTGTTGCGCGAGGAGTACCACGGCGCGCTGGGGGATCTGCTCGAACAGCAGGGCGCCGACGCGGTCGAGTTGGCGACGCAGTTCCTGCGCGCGAACCTCCCGGAGCGCGCCAAGCCCTATGTGCTGCCGGCGCTCGACGACCTCAAGCTCGGCCAGCGGGACACCGCGACGATCGAGTTGGCGGACCGCGCGCTTGCGATGGAGGGTCTGCTCGATCGCGAGGAGCGCGGCACCGTGCTGCAGCGCAAGGCGGACCGCCTTAACGTGCTCGGCCACTACGACGAATCGGAGGTCGCGTTTTTGGAGGCGATCGCCTGCTCGGCACCGGCGCAGCGTCATGCGACGCACGTGCGGCTGGCGAATCTCTACGTCAACCTAGGACGCTTCGACGGCGCGATCGAGGCGTGCAAGGCGGCGGCGGAGTGGGCCGGGGAGAACGGCAACGACTACCTGAACGCGGGCGCCACGTTGATCATGGGCAACGCGCTGCTCTACCCCGGCCACTGGGAGCGTTGCATCACCGCCTACGAAGAGGCGATCGTACTGATGGATCGTTCGGGCACCGAGGAGCCGTTGACGCGCGGGTCGGTGCGCGGAAATCTCGGGTGGGCGCTGGGATGCGTGGGGCGCTACCGCGAGGCGATCGATCTTTCCGACAAGGCTCTCGCCATTCTCGGCGATGCGGCGTGGGGGGTAGGCATCAACCTGCTCTATCGCATCGCGTACTTTCGGGAGATCGGGGACCTCGAGCGCGCGCGGGAGGCGAGCGTGGCGGCCTTGAAACAGTGCCGCGACATCGGCTACCGCTGGGGCATCGCGACGGCGTTGCAGGAGACGGGCGCACTCGAAGAGGATCTGGGCGCGCCCGAGGCGGCCGGCGCGAACTACGAAGAGGCGCTGGCCATTCGCCGCGACCTTGGCGAGTTGGTCGGAACGGCGGAGACGCTTGCCTCGATCGGTCGCTTGCACGATGACCGCACCGCACTCGAGGAGGCGTTCCAGTTGGCCACGCAGATCGGCGTCGCCAACTCCTATGTGATCGCGGGCGCGGAACTGGGACAGAATGTCTCCTCGCTCATTCCGCGCGCGCGCCGTCGCCAGGCGATCGAGGCGCTGGTGAAGATGGAGCGCCCCAGCGACGCAGCGGCAATTCTCGCGCAATTCGACGTCGAGGATCGCAGCCTGCTCGCCAACGTCCCGCTGTACGCGTCTCTGCTCGGGTAGCTCTGGCCGCAGAAACTGCCGTGGCCAAGAGGCCAATCCGCCCAACAGCTAACTTTTGCGTTCGGCATGCCGCGTGTTTCTAGGCTGCTCGGCATGGCAAAAAAGACAGTCACCCTCTTTCTTCTTTTCGCACTTCTGGTGCCCGGATGCGCGAGCACGGGCGGGGGCGCGGCGGAACGCAATCGGCAGGCGCGCTCCTGGAGCAAAAGCGTCGAGCAGTACCGCGCGCACGGCAATAAAGCGACCAGCAGCGGGGCAACCAGCAGAGGGGCGGGCGGACACTCGACCGGCGAGATAGCAGGGACGGTTGCCGCAGGCACCGCCTACATCGCAGGGGCCATCGCGCTCGAAGTACTGCTGGGCCTGCTTGGCGGCTAACGGTCCATCTAGATACGGGGCGTCGTTTGCCTGAAATGTCCACCGTAGGCGACACTTTTCGTGTCCCAGCCACGGCCTTTGAAGTGGGCAGTTCGTGCCGGAGCGCGCTAGAATCGTGGCCAGGGAACAAGTGGCAGGTCGGTCGATTCTCTTACTTCTGACGCTGATTGCGTCACCGCTGCTCGGCGGCTGCACGTCGATGCTGGCGCGCCAGGGCGACCCCGACATGGCTGTGCTGCATCGCGGCCAGGGCCGCTCGCGCGTCGAAAGCGAGATGGGGCGCGCGCGCGAGGTGATCCCGTTGGAGAAGGGCCGCTACATGGTGGTCTATCGCATCAAGCTCGGCGCACCGGTCAACATCAAGCGCGGTCAGAGTGCGGTGTCGGTCGGCAAGGGTATCTCCGCGACACTCGCCTCGGGTGCGTTCAGTGCCTTGCTCAACAGCGCAAGCACGAGCGGAGCGGCCGCCAACGGCGCGGCGGCCCTGGCGGTCGGGCTGACGGTGTGGGGCATCTCCGAGTTGACGGGAACGGTGCGCGAACTCTCGCGCCTCTCCAAGCGCAAGAAGCACCGACTCGAGGTGGTCTATGACGACCGCAACCGCATGTTGTCGCATCAGGTGATTGCGCTCGAGCGGGGAGGCAGCGGAGGCGATTCCGACGCCGCGCGCGCCCTCGCCAACGAGGCGCGCTCGGCGCCGCCACCGTCCGACGACGAACTGCGCTCCAAGTGGCGCGTCGCCAAGCG
>CBDURV010000416.1:0-4318 GCA_965369495.1 uncultured bacterium | reverse complement strand
CGATGCGCAGAAGCGCCACGTTCATCGTTAGCCTCTTCCTGATTGCCTGCACCCAGGACGAGGCGCCGCCCCCCAAGGAGAGCAACTTCAAGGCGAGCAGCTTTGTGGCGGCGACGGACTCCGCGAAGAGCATCAAGCCGGGCGTGAGCTTCGTGGACGTCACGCGTGCTGCGGGCATCGACTTCGTGCAGGTCAACGGCGCGACGGGCGATGCGTGGCTGCCCGAAACGATGGGCAGCGGCGTCGGCCTGCTCGACTACGACGGCGACGACGATCTCGACCTGCTCTTCATCCAGGCGAAGCCGTGGGGCGCAGAGGGAGATGCTCCCACCATGCGCCTGTATCGCAACGACGGGAGCTGGAAGTTCACCGACGTCACGAACGCCGCGGGCCTCGCGATCCCCTGCTACGGCATGGGCCTCGCCATTGCCGACTACGACGCGGATGGCGATCCCGATGTCTACGTGACCTGCCTCGGCAAGAACATGCTGTTGCGCAACGACGAGGGGCGCTTCGCCACCGTCGAAGGTGCGCCGGACGGCGGTGCGTGGAGCGAGCGGATCGACGGGCGCACGGTGCATCACGCGAGTTGGTCCACCGGTGCCGCGTGGTTCGACGCCGACGCGGATGGCGATCTCGACTTGCTGGTCGTCAACTACGTGAAATGGACGCCTGCGCGCAACGTGGAGGCTTCGATCGTCGATGGCGAAAAGGCGTACACGCGCCCGCAGCTCTACGAAGGCGACCAGGCGCGCCTCTACCTGCAGCAGGATGACGGCAGCTTCTCCGACGCCACCAGTGGGTCGGGTCTGGAGGGGGCGCGGGGGCGGGCCGGCATCGTGCCCGGCAAGTCGTTGGCGCTGTGCATCGACGACTTCAATGGCGACGGTCGTCCCGACGTCTTCGTCGCCAACGACACCGTGCAGAACTTCCTGTTCCTGAATCGCGGCGACGGCAAGTTCGAGGAGGTCGCGTCGCCGGCGGGTGTCGGCTACGACGATACCGGGCACGCGCGCGCCGCCATGGGTATCGACTCGGTCGACTTCCGCAACGACGGCAGCCTGTCGGTGGCGATCGCCAACTTCTCGGAGGAGCCGGTTTCGTTCTTCACCGTCGCACCCAGCGCGGGTGGTGCCAATGGAGGGGGAACGATCCTGTTTCGCGACGATGCGGGACGCACGCGTGTCGGCCGGTCAACGCTGCTGCCGCTCACGTTCGGTCTGCTGCTGCGCGACCTCGACCTCGATGGTTGGGCGGACCTCGTGCTGTCCAACGGCCACATCGAACCCTCCATTTCGCAGCTCAAGGCCGAACTGCAATACGCGCAGTCGCCGCAGCTCTTCCGCAATGTGCAGGGCAAGCGCTTCGCCGAGGTGAGTCTCGACGCGGGCAAGCCGTTCCTGGACCGATTCGTCGGGCGCGGCCTCGTCGCGGGCGATCTCGACGGCGACGGCGATCTCGACCTCGTCTTCTCGTGCAACAACGGCCGGCCGCGCCTGCTGCGCGCCGACCTGCAGACCAAGAACCAGTCGCTCAAACTGCGTCTCAAGCAGCCCGGCAGCAAGAACATCGACGCGCTCGGTGCGGTGGTGAAGGTGACCGCCAACGGTGTCACGCAACGGCGCGTCGTGCACAGCGGCGGCTCCTACCTGAGTCAGGGCGACTTCACGCTCACGTTCGGACTTGGGCCGGACACGGGGGGCAGCGTGGAAATCATGTGGCCCGATGGCAAGCGCCAGGCCGTTCCGAAACTCGCGGCGGGGTCGTACGTTCTCGACCGCGAGTAGCGGAATCCCCGGATTAGATCCGACGCGCACGCCATTGTGGAGGACAATGGACGCGGTTTCGGGGTTGCTATTGGGGATAGCCGTATGTCGGAAGCTGACTGGGCCCGCATCATCGTGGAGTTGTCTTCGCCATGATGCGCGTGCTGATTGTCGAGCAGGATAAGCTCGTCGCGGAGTCGTCGGCCATGGTGCGCGTGCTGGAGGAGATTCGGCAGGTCGCAACGCGGCGCGTCTCGGTGCTGCTCACGGGCGAGAGCGGATGCGGCAAGCAGGTTCTCGCGACCGTGTTGCACGGTATGAGCGACCGTCGCGAAGGGCCGCTCGTGCGGGCGGGCTGCGGGGCAGCGGGTGATTGCGCGGAATGGTTGACCGAGGCGGATGGCGGCACACTCTTTCTCGATGACGTGGGGGCGTTGTCGCTCGACGGTCAGCTTGAGCTGTTGCGTGTGCTCGAGTCCGCAGAGATCCGTCTGGTCGCCGCGACGAACGAGAATCTTGTCGGCAGCTTCAACGCCGATCTCTACCAACGCATCGCCGGCAGACGGATCGCGATTCCGCCGCTGCGCGACCGGCCCGAAGACCTGGCCGAACTCGCGCGCCGGTTCGCGGCGCCGCGCGTGATCGCGGCCGATGCGATGGCCATGCTGCTGCGGCACCGATGGCCGG
This sequence comes from uncultured bacterium, assembly GCA_965369495.1. Classification (GTDB taxonomy): domain Bacteria; phylum Planctomycetota; class PLA2; order PLA2; family PLA2; genus JBCDBY01. The sequence goes on along the minus strand of CBDURV010000416.1, from coordinate 1,865 downwards.
GCAACGTGCGTGAATTGCGGACCGTGATTGCGCTGGCGGCCGAAGGCGGCGAGATCGGCGCGCAGGCCCTCGAGCCGCTGCTGCCCGCCGCGAGCGAAGACCTGGAACTCCGGCAGCGCGTGAAGGGCTTCGAACGTGAGCTGTTCGCCGAAGCCCTGCGCCGCACCGATGGCAAGAAGGCCGCCGCGGCACGGCTGTTGGGCATCGACCCGTCCAACTGGGCCTACCACGCCAAGCGACTCGAGCTTCAGTAGGCCTGCCTTGCCTGCGAAATGCTCCGGTCGTTCCCCGCCTCAGTATTCGGTACCCAGTTTTCGGGGCCAGGTCCGTCTTCGGCGACGGGAAATCGCGCTTGAATTCGAGGGGCTTCCCCTCCTGGCGTTTGAGGACGCGAGTCGGCTCCATCGCTAGGAGTGCTCCTGTCACGAGCTGACGGCGCGCTCTTCCGGGTCTCCGGTCTCAATCGCCGTGCACGGCGATTCGGACCTCGGCCTGCTCATGATTCCGGACGAAGAGAATCTGAAGGCGGCCGCCGAGTCCGTTTGCATAGGCCCTGAGCGTCGATAAGCGCACGTCTTGCCGGCGCTCGAACTTCGAGAGGTCCGACTGGGACATCTCCATGCGCTGGGCCAGCTCGACCTGCGACAGCCCCAGGCTTCGCCGTAGCTCGGCGAGCGGCACCTGCCTGCATGGCAGAAGGCTGCCCTCCGCCCGCGCACGGCACCGGTCGATCCACGCGCGCCAAAGCGGCGAGGTTCCGTACATGGGATAGGCGTCCAGCAGCCGTAGCACCTTCTCGGCAAACGCGCCGTGCGGGGCGCGAGCCACCGCCGCGGCGATCGGCTGCCACGCGTCCAGGTCGCCGCGCTCAAGCGCATCGACGATCGCGGCCGTCGGCAGCTCTTCCGCCGGAGTGCTCGAGGGGTACTGGAGGTGGCGATGCTTCACGACGGGTCTCCAGCCGATTGGTCGAGCATGCGAACGGCAACGCGGCGACAAAGTTCGGCCACCGCGCCCCAGTCCTGCCACCGCCGTTCGAGTCGTCGATACGACGCGAGATCCACTTCCGACAGGTCGTCGGGCCGCGGCTCCGCCAGCTGTCTTGCGATCTGCGTCGCGATGCGACGTCCCCCGGCGCCCTGCTGATCGGCGTAGTACTCGTCGATTCCCCACAGAACTTGCGCGGCGTCGGCTTCGCCCAGCCGGTCGGCCAGCGCGGCGAAGTCGAGATAGTCGCGGGTCGCGTTGCGCATGAGGCAAAGCCAAGCCTTGATCCGCAAGATCTCCGCGAGGGTCGGCACGCGCAGTGTGCGCTTGCCAACCGCGACCTGCTCCACCTCCAAGGGGCGCGTGCGCATCAGATTGCGGATTCCGGTCTCGACGCCATCGAGGCGCCCGAGGATCAGCACAGGGCGTTTCACCCGCGCGGTGACCCAGCCGTCGGTCTCTTCGAGCGCCGCGAGCACCTCATCAAAGCGTCCGCGGAGATCGACCACCACATGATCGTCATCGAAGGAAACCCGATGGCCTGCGTAGTGAGCGGCCGCCGTGCCACCGACGAGCACCGCATCGGGAACCAACTCCTGAAGTCGCGCCGCGACCTCTAGGACGCCATGTAGGTTGGGTTCCATCGCCATATAGTGAGTATACTCACTATTCTTCCCGTCGCAAGAAGAATATGGGGATCGGTCTTCTCGAAGAGTGCAAGGCCTGTTGCCGAACGTATCGAGGATCGACTTGTCAATCGGCGGCGGCATCATCGGCGGCGTGTCGCGAAGGCAGTGGCAGCCCGCGGCCGCGACAATCGAAAGTGGCTCCGCGTGACCGCTCGCTGCGCTTCGCGGGTTGTGAGTGATGGGTTGTGG
>CBDURV010000415.1:0-4322 GCA_965369495.1 uncultured bacterium | reverse complement strand
GCGAGTCGACCATGAAGTGCGAGTAGTTCGTACCCGAGTCGTAGGTCACGTCGTCAAAGAGGAAGAACTCCGCCTCGGCACCGAAGTACGCGGTGTCGGCGAGCCCGATCGAGCGGATGTACGCCTCGGCGTGACGAGCCACGTTGCGCGGATCGCGGTTGTAGTCCTCGCGCGTGATGCAGTCCTGCACGCTGCAGTTGAGGATCAGCGTCGGCTCGGCGAGGAACGGGTCGATCCACGCCGTCTTCGGATCCGGCACGACCAGCATGTCGCTCTGGTCGATCGTCTTCCAGCCGCGCACCGACGAGCCGTCGAAGCCGAGACCTTCCGAGAAGGTGTCCTCGTCAACGGCGCCGACGGGCACGCTGAAGTGCTGCCAGGTTCCAAAGAGGTCGAGGAAACGGAAATCGACCATCTTCACGTTCTTCTCGCGTGCAAGGGCGAGAACATCTGCGGGGTTCATCAATTCTCCTAGATCGCATCGGGTCCGCGCTCGCCCGTGCGAATGCGGACCACGTCCAACAGTTCGGAAACAAACACCTTGCCGAAGCCCTGGCCATCGTCGTCGGATAGAGATCCGGCGGAGCGCAGCGCCTCAATCGTGGGCTGCACGAAGTTCTCGTTCACGGCGATTTCGACGCGCACCTTTTCGGCCAGCGTCGGGGCCTCGCCTCCGCGGACTACACCGCGGCACTCGGTCACCGTCATGCGGAAGACCTCTTTTTCGGCCAGCGCATGTGCGACCGCGTCGAGCTTGTCGGGGGCGAGTACGGCGGTAACCAACTTCACGCGCGGACATTCTCACGCGGCAGGCGGGGCGAGTCCACGAACACCCGCAATCGATCCCGGATTTCGCCGGTGCCGTATCCCGTTGCCCTGGCGCGACTTGCGCCCATCTTGCAACCATGCGAGGCGCCAATGCGGCCATGAATTTCGCCGCCGACCCTGCTACGATCGGCCTCGAAATGCGTCAACGGGTATTGGCAATGGTGTTGGCGGGGGGCAAAGGGACGCGCCTCGCACCTCTCACGGATTACCGGTCGAAGCCGTCGGTCCCATTCGGCGGAATCTACCGGATCATCGATTTCGTCCTCTCGAACCTCGTCAATTCCGACATCAAGTCGATCTACGTCCTGACGCAGTTCAAGAGCCAGTCGCTGACCGAGCACCTGCTTTCGGCCTGGACCGCCCCGAACACGCGTCCCGGCACCTTCTGCCTGCCCGTGCCGGCGCAGATGCAGACGGGCGGCGAGGTCTGGTACCGCGGGACGGCCGACGCCATTGCGCAGAACGCCAACCTGATCCACGACCACCAGCCCGACCTGGTCTGCATTTTCGGCGGCGACCACATCTACATCATGGATGTGCGCAAGATGCTCAAGGCGCACCGGCGCACCGAGGCGGACGTGACCATCGCGGCCATCCCGGTGCCCCGCGACGAGGCTTCGCGATTCGGCGTGATGGAAGTCGATGAAGACCACCGCGTCGTCGCCTTCCACGAGAAGGTCGACAACCCGCCCACCATTCCCGACGACCCGACGCGCTGCTATGCGTCGATGGGCAACTACGTGTTCACGTCGGCGGACTTGGAACGTGTGCTGCTGGCCGACCAGGCCGACCCGAATTCCACGCGCGACTTCGGCCACGACATCCTGCCCAAGATGGTCGAGTCGGGGCAGCGCGTGTTCGCCTACGACTTCCAGCACAACACCGTGCCGGGTTGGCCCGAGGGCACACTCAACACCTACTGGCGCGATGTCGGGACGATGGAGAGCTACTACGAGGCGAGCCTCGATCTCAAGGAGGTCGTGCCGCAGCTCAACGTCTACAACCGCGATTGGCCGGTGCATGCCGCCGGTTCCGCATCGGCGCCGGCGAAGTTCGTGCACGACACCGAGGGGCGCGTGGGATCCGCGCGCATGAGCGTCATCGGCCCCGGCTCCATCGTCAGCGGCGCCACCGTTCGCGAGTCGGTGCTGGGCCGTCGCGTGCGCGTACACAGCTACGCGTCTGTCGAGGAGTCGATCGTCATGGACGACGTCGAGCTCAAACGCGGCAGCCAGGTACGCCGCGCCATCATCGACAAGAACGTCATCGTCGAAGAGGGCCAGCGCATCGGCTTCGACGCCGAAGAGGACCGCGCCCGCGGCTACACCGTGACCGAGTCCGGAATCACCGTCGTGCCGAAAGGCCAGCGCACGCGCCCGCTCTCGACGCTCGATCTTTAGGGCGCTCAAGTCGGGGGGTGGCCCTGCTCTCGTGCAAGCGCGAGAAGCAGGGGCAGCACCAACTGGTCGCGAACTCGCCCCGTTCCCGACTTGATCTCGATGAGCGTCGCCAGGTCCAGGATCCGCAGTCGAAGCGAGCCGTCCGAGACCTCGATCGTGTGGGGAAGCAGCGCGCCGTAGTCCCGCCCGTCATGAAGACGGCACAGAAGGTCGAGTGGACCTTGGCTCGTCATCAGTTTGACCTGTCCGGTGCCGCGGAGCACCGAGGGATCGGGCTCAATGTCGCGTCCCGCCAGGTCTCGCACTCGCGCATCCAATTGGGCCAGAGTCGCCATCAGCTTCTCGACGTTCTCCGGGTCCGTGCGATGGACGATATCTATGTCCAGCGTAGTCACGGGAGCACCGTGCAGTACGGCGGCGGCGCCTCCGACCACGATGAACTCGATATCGGCACCTTTCAGCGCGGTGAGGAGCGACTCCAGATCAGCTTGTTTCGGGTGTTCCGGCACGTTGGAATCTTCCGAGCATGCGAGCGGTGCGCGTGGCGGCCCGAAGTCGCTCGCGTGGCGTGAGCGAAAGAGCCCATCGGATCAACGATAGGTCGACCTCGTAGCTGGCCCGCACGACGGCGTCATGATCGGTCGTGGGGAGGGAGGGCGGCACAGCTTCAGCGTGAGGCACGGACCGAGGTTACCACGCACCCCGACCGCTCCTCGCTCGGAGCAAGGGGGGCTCGTTGGGCCGGAGGACCGTCAGACGCGGTACCGGGTTCAGTTGCTGCGAGCTCGGTACCTGAGCTCGGTACCGGTTTGAGAGTACGCGCGTACAACCCGTTCGATTCAAAGCACCTGCAGCGAAACGAACCGGCACCGGGGTCTGGCTTGCGGATACGGTTCCGGGTCAGAATCGCCGGAGCTCGTGGGTGAAAACTCCCACGACCCCGCGAACTGCACGGCGTCGGGCGCGAGTCTCGGTAATCCCTCCTAGGGGCGGTGTCTCAGCGATGTTGGCACAGAGGGCAAGGCGCGCAGTGACGGTCGAGACTACTATTCGGTTGGCGCATTTTCATTCGCCCTTTCCTTCGTCATGGCAGGACGAACCGAGCGCAGCACGAAGAACGCGGGAATGGAAAACAGGCCTGAAATCAGGGCGAGCACGTTCATGCGGCGGACGAACATGGTCGTACCGCCGATTTCAAAGAACGCGGCGCGGCGGAGTTTCGGCGCGACGATTTGCTTCTGCATGCGAAACCATGCGACCTTCCCAGGCCATGTCGATGGAAGGTGCAGAACGCCGGTGAATTCTTCGCTCAGGAAGATGTTTTTGTCATTGAGTCCAGCCGGATAGCGTTCGGCGAATTGCTCGGGTGTGAGCTTGACAAAAATGATCGTGTCGAACGGATAGCGCTGGTCCATGCTGGCATCAACCACGGCGACTTCTTCGAGCGTGGTGTCGGCGATGTACGGAATCCAGTAGGCCTTCGGGTCGCCATCCGGAGAGGCGACGAGGTGTGAGCACCAGGTCAACCCGCCACCGGCGAGCGTGACGCGATCGCCACTCGGATCAACGGCCCCATTTCTGTAGTCGGTGATGTCGATCTTCGGTGCAGTGCCGCCATGAAATTGAAACAGGTTCCAGCCCGCGTACGCGACGCCCACGAAGGGCGCGAGGCAGAACAACACAAGGATCGGACGTCGAATGGCGAGGATCATGGGTGGCTTCGTCTTTCAAAGGCTTTCTTAGTCCGGTGAACGGATGGGTGATTCTATCCGCGCGAGTCTCCTACCGGCACCCGGAATCACCCGTGCGCGGGATCCGGTTCCGGGTCAGATTCGCCGGAACTCGTGCCTGAAAATCGCCGCGACCCCGCGAACTGCACGACTTCGGGCGCGAGTCCCAACGAAAAACTGCCGGGACCTGGTACGGAACAGAAGTGACGAGCCATCATGCAACAACCACATTCCCGTCTTCGTCGATGGTGATGCGTCCGACCGGGTGAAGCGGGATGGTGAGGTGATACCTCGCATGACGCCGCTCACCGGTGCGAGTGAATGCGCGCTTGTCCACGAGGTCTCCCAGATCGCGCCTGGCCGT
>CBDURV010000414.1:0-4323 GCA_965369495.1 uncultured bacterium | reverse complement strand
GCGACACGAGCCACGAGCAGCGGCTCAGCGCCAACTCGCTCGGCACCCCGATCTACATGGCCCCCGAAGTGGTCATGGGCGAGCCTCCCGTGCCCGCATCGGACATCTGGAGTGCGGGCGTCCTGCTCTACCGCTGTGTCACCGGCATGCTCCCCTTTCGTTCCGGATCGCTCAAGGAGCTCTTCCCTTCGATTCTCAACGACACGCCGCCGCCGCTCTCGCCCGATCTGGCCAGCGCGATCACGCCGTTGATCGTGCGCACGCTCGACAAGGGCGCAGCGCAGCGTCCCGTCGCCGACCTCACGTTCCGCGAGGAGATCGCAAGGCGGACCATGGACGTTGAACGCGAGGAGCGGCGACGCGATCTAATGGCGGATAGTCCGGCACCTCTCCCGGGCCGCGATGACGAGCTGCGCACGTTCGCCGATCTGCTCGACCGGGCGCGGCAGGGAAATGGGCAGACCATCGTGGTCGAGGGCGCTCTGGGCTACGGCGTCAGCTCGTTTCTTTCCGCCGCCGAGGCGATGGCCAGCGTGGCGAGTTTCAGATTGCTGCGCGTCGTCCTGAATCCGCTCGCCGGTGTCCTGCGCACGCTGCACGAGGAAGCGCGACGCGTGCTGGCGGAATCGGATCTGCGCGACCTGGACGACGAAGTGCGTCAACTCCTCGAAGCACCGGTCGAGGAGGCCCCGCGCGTGATGCTGGGCGCGTTCGAGGCGCTCGTACACGCGCTCGGGGCGCAGCAGCCGGTGCTGCTCTCCGTGGACGACGCGCACCACGCGGACACGACGGACCGGCGCGTGCTTCTCGAACTCGCACGCCGCTGCGCCGACCTGCCCTTCGTGCTGCTGCTGGGGCGCGAAACGCGCGCGGCGGGCGAGGCGCCGTTTTTTCCGCCCGACAGTGCATGCACGATTCTCGAACTCGGACCCCTGCCGGCCGCGGCGATCCATCTGATACTGAGTGATCTCGGCGACGGCGTACCGCCTGCCAACGAACTCGTCTCGCGTGTCGTGCGCACCACCGAAGGCAGCCCGCTCTTTGCCGGCGAACTGTTCCGCCATCTCAAGGAGTCGGACGCCATCGTCGAACGCGACGGGCAGTACCGTTTGCGCGACGGCGCACACACGGCGGTGCCCGCGAAGCTGGAACAGCTGCTGGCGCATCGTCTCGAGGCGCTCAACGACGCGCAGCGCGAAATCATCGACGTGGCTGCCGTGGACGGTCTCGCCTTCGACGCCGCCGCAATCGTCGCGGTGCTCGGCGTTCCGCTGCTCGGGGTGTTGCGCGAACTCCAGCGCCTCTACCGCGACCACGATCTCGTGGCGCCGACGGAGCAGGGATACGAGTTCCGCCACAGTCTCATGCGGGACGCGATCTACGAGGCGATCGACCCCACGCTGCGCACCGAGATCCACCGCGGGCTTGCCGAACACCTCGCAGCGCGGGAAGAGGAGATTCCCGCCGAACGCATCGGCGTGCACTGGGAGCGGGCGGGCAATCCGGAAAACGCCGCACCGCACCTGCGGCGCGCCATGGTCCACGCGGCGCGCGACCACGATCTCTTCCGCGCGCTCGAATTCGCCGAACGCGGTGGACTGCTGCGCGAGCCGTTCGATCCCGTCGTGGTCGAGACCGACACCTACATGTGGCGCGTCCTGACGAACCTGCTCGCCGCCGCCGGCCGCCTCGACGATGTCCATCGCATCTACGCGGCGATCCTCGCGCATCCGTTCACGAACGCGACTCCCGAACGCCGCCTGCAGGCGTTGGTGCAGCGGGCGCGCCAGTTGCGCCACACCGAACACACGGCGGATCTGGACCTCGACGAGATCGAACGGCTATGCGCCGACCAGTCCGATGGTCCCGTCGCCGGATGGGCGCATATCTGCCTGGGGCATGACGCGAAGCAGAGGAACGATACCGCCGACGCCATTCGTCACTTCACGCAGGCGGTGGAAATCAGCCGTGGCGTCGAGGGCGTGGAACCCGCCGTACCGGCGACGACGGGCCTCGCCGGACTGCTCGAATCGGTCGGGCGCGACATCGAGGCGGAGAGGCTCTACCGCGAAGCCGCCGACCTCTGCTACGCCGACGGCCACCGCGGCAAGGGCGCCGTCCATCTCGTCAACTTCGCGCTCTGCAGCTTTCGCCGCGGCGAGGTGGCGGGCACGGCCGACACCACGCGGCGCGCCATGGTGGACATCGCGCTCGAGGCCGCGACCCGCCTGTACGGCCACTGCGGCCTTGGTCTCGCCGACATCTTGTACGCCGAGGGTGAAACCGGGGAGGCGCAGCGCCAGGCGACCACAAGCATGACTATCGTGCGGGAGCAGAACCTGTGGGAGGCGGTGACCGCGCACACGACCACCGTCGCCGCGCTGGCGATCGCGCGCGGCGACCTCGAGGAGGCGGCCGCGGCAATCGCGGCGGGCCGCGCGGCGACGGAACAGTTCAGCGTCCGCGACCTGCCGATGATCATCGCGGCCGACACGCAGCGACTTTGGCTGGCGGGCGATCACGAACAGGCGCAGCGAACCGTGCGCGAGTTGACGGCGATGCTCCCGGACGTGCCGCAGGCCGATGTCCTCGCGGTCGCCTTGGCTTGGCTATCCGAGACGGTTCTCTACGGACTGCCGGGCGAGTCGATCGAACCGATCATCGAGCGCCTGGCAGAGCTCGCCCCTCCCCACGCACGCCGGTTCAACGACACGCGCATGCTTGCGCTGGGCGCCATCGCGTTCGGCGACCCCGGCGGTTCCATCGCGGATCTGCGCGAGGCGGCGGCCCGCATGCGCCAACCCGCGATCGGTGATCGGCAAGCGCTGCTGCGCATTCTCGGCATCTGGTTCGAGGCGGAGGCGGCACTGCGCGCAGGAGATGTCGATGAGGCGCGCAAGTTGGGCACGGATGCGCTCGCGCAAGCCCGTCGCCTCGGACACGTCTGGCTCGAAACGGATCTCGACCGCTTCGTCCGCAACGTCGAATAGTGCGCTCGCTGCGCTCGCGCGTTGTGGGTGATCGGCTTTGGGCTCTGGGCTTTGAGCTTTGCGTCTCAACCAGGTCGCCACATGGCGTAGCTGCCGTCGTTGGGCCTCGGTCGGCCGCGGCGCCGACACAGGACCCTCGAGGGCCGTCGGCAAACAATCGCAGACGGCTGGTCTGGTTGCGGCCCAGAGCTCAAAGCCCAGAGCCCAAGGCCGCACCGAAAAATGCGACCTTACGAAGCCGGCGCTCTGGCGCTATTCCGAATCCGGCCGCTGCCGTTGCCGCTTGACATCGCCACGCTGCTTTTTCTGCTTCAGGCGCCGCTCGCGCGATCCACGGGTCGGCTTCGTGCCCACCCGCTTCTTGGGTACCGCGCGCCACTCCTTGAGCCGCTTCTCGAGACGCTCGAACGCCTTGTCGAGGTTCTGCCTGCGTGAGCGGCGCTCCGTCGCGGTGACCACGATGCCGGACGGAACGTGAAGCAGGCGCACCCCGGTCTCGGTCTTGTTGCGATGCTGGCCCCCCGGCCCGCCCGCCCTGAGAAAGGTGATCACGACGTCGCGCATGGCCGTCCGCCAGAGCCTACCCCACACGCGGGGACACGCTTCGACCGGGGTATAGTGGCTGGTGAGCATGGGAATGGTGCCGCTTTTCGAGTCGGGGTTCCGCATCGGGGATCTGATCATCCAACGCCGGATTGGCGCGGGGGCATTCGGCGTCGTCTATCTCGCGCGCGACGAACTCATCGGCCGCGACGTGGCCATAAAGGTGCTGCCCACCGGCGACGAAAAAACCGAGCAGCAGGTGCTCAAGGAAGCGCGCGCGATCGGGCGCCTCTCGCACCCCCACATTGCCACGCTCTTCCGCGTGCACTCCCCGCGCGAGCATGGCGCGTGGCTCTACGAGCTTGAGTACATCCCCGGAACTTCGCTCGCCGAACTGCTGCGCGGCGACGCACCGCTCCCGCGCGAGGAGGTCACGCGCATCGCGATCGCGGTCGCGGAGGCGCTCGACCACGCGCACGAGCGGGGCGTGGTCCACGGCGACATCAAGCCGGGCAACATCCTCGTGACGCAGGACGGTCGCATCAAGCTGGTCGATTTCGGACTCGCACGCATTCTCGGCGACGTTTCGCTGCGACTGAGCGAGTCGGACCAACCGGGCGGCACGCCGCTCTACATGGCGCCCGAGCTGATTCTCGGCGAAGGTGCCCGCACCGCATCCGACGTCTGGAGCTACGGCGCGCTGCTACACCACATGCTCTGCGGACAGCCTCCCTTCGGCGGGCGCGGAATCGGCGGCCTGTTCCACGCCATTCTCAACGAGGAGCCGGAG
>CBDURV010000413.1:0-4348 GCA_965369495.1 uncultured bacterium | reverse complement strand
GTTGAGCGCGCGGCGCAGCGCGGGCGCAGCATCAATGTGGCCGATGCGGCCCATCATGTACGCGGCCTGGCGCTGGTCCACCCCGCGGTCGCTCGTGAGCGCCTCCTCCAGGAAGGGCAGCGCGTATCGGCCCACGCGGTCGAGCACCTTGTGGGCGATCAGGCGATCATTCATCGCCTTGCCGCCCAGCCACTTCACGATGCGGCGGCACTCCTCTTGAAACTGCTCGTTGCCGGCGTCGAAGGGGCGCTCCTTTTCGCGCTGCGCACGGGTTTGGCGCAGTTTGGAGCGCCACGCTTCGGATTGACGAATGCGGTCTTCGTACGAACCGTTGTAGTGATAGGGCAGGTCGAGTCCGGTCTGGCGGCGCAGCACCGCGTACGCATCGATCAGCACGCGAATGCGATGGCGCCGTTGCAGCTGTTCGATGAGATCCTCCTCCGCCGTCCAGAGCCCCAGCGTCAACAGCGCGTCGGCGATCTGCGCGTCGACGGTGTAGTACTCCTGGTTGCGCTCCTCCGATGCGAGCGACGCGATGTTGTCGTTCGGGTTGACCTTGGAGAGCGCCTCGATCAGAACGATCGCCGTGGCCGGGTCGGCCAAGCGCGTCAACCCGACGGCGGCGTAGAGCCGCATCGGCCCGTCCATCGCCGGTTCCGGACTGGGTAGCTGGAGGATGCCCGAAAGTAGCTCGCGTGCCCGGGCTCCACCCAGTTCGCCTAGGTCCACGCAGGCTTGATGGCGTGCCGCCTGGTCGTCGCCGTTGAACACGGCGAGCAATTCCATGAAACGGGGATCCTCGGGCGGCGGCGGCGCCTCTTTTTTGGGGGCCGCGTCGTCCGGACCGCAGGCCGCGATCAATAGGAGAAGCAACGGAAGGAACCTCATCGGCCCCCATCATGAGCAAGCGGCCTGCCAGTCGGAAGGGAGAACCGTGCGCGCACGAACTCTTCGGCCGCTTCGCGGTCGGCCACCTCGCCACCCAACTGCGCATCCCGCAGCCCTTCCAGAATCACGCTGAAGGGCGGACCGGGCTCGAATCCCATCGCGATCAGGTCGCGCCCGGTCAAAAACAGCTCCAGCGGCGGCGGCTCCGCATCAAGGCGGGCGCGTTCTTCCCGCGCCCACTCGTAGAGCTCCAGATTGCGGTGGCAGGCGCCGCAATCGAGGCGATGCAGTTCCAGGTGCCGCTCGAAATCGTCTTGCAGCAGAAACCGCCGCTGCCGCGCCAAGCGCATCTTGGGCAGGCTGGGCCAGACCATGTGGCGCGCGACGAGGGTTTCGACCTGCTCGATCATCTTGCGCGGAAAACGCAGCCGCTCCATGACCTCCACGCCCATCGCGGCCCCCTCCGACTCATGGCCAAAAAATGCGCGGCGGCCGGCATCGGTCGTGATGACCGTGGGCGCCTTGCCGATGTCGTGCAGCGCCGCCGCCCACGCGATCGCCTCGTCGGGCTCGCGCAGATCGTCGAGCAGCATGCGCGTGTGGGTGAAGACATCGCCCTCGGGGTGATAGGGGGTGTCATGCGCCAACTCCACCAGCGCCTCGACCTCGGGCAACAGCAGCGCCAGCAGCCCGACTTCGTGGAGCAGACCCAGCCCGCGTCCGCCGCGACCGGAAACGAACATCTTGGTCAACTCGACCTGCACCCGTTCGGCCGACACGTCGGCGATGCCCCCGCTCTCGGCCAAAATCGCCGCGCGCGTCGGACGGTCGATGATGAAGTCGAGCACGGTGGCGAAGCGGACGGCGCGCAGCATCCGCAGGCGATCCTCGCGAAAGCGCGCAACCGGTTCGCCGATGGCCCGCACGACGCCGCGCGCCAGGTCCTCGCGCCCGCCGACGAAGTCGAGAATCTCGCCCGTCTCGGGGTCCTCGAACATGCCGTTGATGGTGAAGTCGCGCCGCGCGGCGTCCGCCTTGGCATCGGTAAAGCGGATCGCCGCCGGGTGCCGGCCATCGGCGATGCCGAGATCCTCCCGGAAGGTCGCCACCTCGACGTGCACGCCCTCCTCGATGACCAGCACGACCCCGAACGCGGCGCCCACCGCGACCGTCTTGGTGAAGAGCGCCTGCACCTCGTCGGGCGTGGCGGAGGTCGCCACGTCGATGTCGTTGCACTGCCGCCCCAAAAGCCGGTCGCGCACGCAGCCCCCGGCGAAGAGCGCCTCATGGGCACTGCCGCGGAGCCGTCGAACGACGGAAGTAGCAATCGCTCGGACGTCAGCCACGCGGAGATTCTACGAAGTCAGAGGTTGCGACCGTATCGCAGGCTTTCGAAAAGCGCGGTAATCGGGGCGCCCTCTTCACGTAGTTCCGGCGATAGCGTCGCCAAGAACTCGCGCGGAGTCTGCTGCCGCCGGCGCCGGTGTCCCTTGGCCGCACACGACTTGAGAAAGCGCGTGTAGAACGCCAGGGCGCGCCGTCCCACGCCGCCCGGCGCGTGCACACGGAGCGGATTGTCCCGTCGGCGCCGCCATCCGCTGCGAGCCAGCGAGAAGAGCATCAACAGCGCCAGTGCGCCCCCCAGGACAATGGCGATCCTGCCGGTGACGAGGTCCGCCACGTAACCGCGAACGCGCGCCTGCTCCTCGCCCGAAAAGTGGAACGGACGCTGCCAGTCGAACAGCGGGCGTTCGCCCTCAGCCACTTGAGCCTGCCGCTCTTCGATAGTGAGCGCGGCCGCCTCGGCATTGCTTTCGGCTCCGCCGGATACGGGCGTCGGCGGAAGCGAACTGCTGTCGGGCGGGGTGAAGTCGATCGCCACGAACCCCATGTCGCGCGTCGCCACCTCGACCCAGGCGTGCGCGTTGCGAAAGCGCGCCTGATAGTGCCCACGGCCCAGACGCTGCGCGAGGCGAATGCCACCCGCGACGCGCGCGGGCACCCCGTGCATGCGCAGCATCAGGCAGGCGGCGGACGCGAACAGTTCGCAGTGCCCCTCGCGGCGGTCGAGGAACGCGATAATCGGATCGACGCCTTCCGGCAGCGAGGGCGGAAGCTGCAGCGTGTAGCGAAAATTGCCGCGCATGAAAAGGCGATGAACCGCCTCGACCTTGTCGGCCAGGCGCTCACCGCGCGTCGCGGGAAAGTAGCGGCGCAGGTCGCGCAGCAACTCCTTGGGAACCTCCAGCAGTTCCGGTTGGCCACGCGCCACCCGCAGACGGCGCATATCGACGGTGCTGGTGATCGGATCCTCCGCCTCGACGCCGTAGGTACGGAGCGCCTTGTCGGCGACCACGGAGCCCGTACGGTCGCGCGCGAGACGCACGCCGCCCGAGCGAATGCGCCCGGCCCGCTGCGGCAGGAAGAGCGTGCGGCCGTCGTAGCCGTGCACCGTCATCTGCCAATCCACCGGCCAGTCGATCGACTGCGCGCCGCGCCGAAGGTCGCCGGAGGGCGGCAGCCACTTGAGAGTACCGAGTCGGCGCACCCACTTGCGCTCCGCAGGAACGTAGGTCTCCCACGCGCGCGCACGCAGCAGCAGCAGTGACTTGCGATAGGGCCGCGGATCGTGCGGCCGCCCGTGATAGCGCAGGCGCGCCTCGAACGCGACGCGGTCATCGCGCTTGATCTCGCCGATGTCGCCCAGCTTCATCTCGCGTGTGAAACCGCTCTTGCGTTCGCGCGCCGGGCGCTCGCGCGCGCCCATCTCCAGCGGTCGCTGCTCCGGCGCATCCGCAGCCTCGGGAGCGAGGCGCGGCACGAAGATGTAGAGCAACGTGCCCAGGGCAAGCCCCACGACCGTGAGGCCGATCGCCACGACCGCGGACGCGCCGCGCCATCCCTGGCGTCCACCGACGTGATGCAACACGACGCCGTCCTCCGGATCGGGATCGCGGCGAATGATTACCGGCAGGACGAGGCAGGCGGTCGTGAGGAAGATCACGATCACCAGCATCGGCATCGCACCGGGTGCTGTGGCGGCGGCGCCCAGCGCCAGCACGATGCACGTCAGGACGGTGACCGCATCATTGAAGCGGGAGTGCGGTGAGGCCAGCTTCAGCAGCAGGAATGGCGCGCCGAATCCGAGCAGCAATTCCAGCATGTCGGCGCCGCCCGCCGACTTGCGTTCGCCGAGCAGCGCGAAGTAGATGAAGAACAGCGCGAGCCAGATGTGCAGCAGTGCGAGCGCCGGATCGGGAATACGCATTCCGGATCGATCCAGCAACAGACGCTGGACGACGAGCCAGCCGAGGCACAACGGGGCGATGTTGGGGTGCACCGTACCGGCGATGAACAGGCAGACGAGCGCCGCCGCCGCCAGCAGATAGGCGCTATCGCTGCGCTTCCTCATCGCTGGAAGATTTCCCCGAAACTCTCTTCGCGCACGTCCCAAACGAGC
>CBDURV010000412.1:0-4371 GCA_965369495.1 uncultured bacterium | reverse complement strand
ACCTACCTGCGGCTCGGCACGCTCTACAAGGACGCGGGCAACGCGAACAAGGCGCGCACGATGTGGAAGCGCGGTATCGAGCAGTACCCCGAAAACAAGGCGATCCGCGACGCGCTCGAGATCATCGGGGAGAAATAACGATCTGCGCTGCGCGCGTTGTGGGCTTTGGGCTCTGAGCTTTGCGCCGCAACTAGATCGCCGCGTGGCGTATTCGCTGCCATTGGGCCTCGGTCGATTGTGGCGCCGCCCCAAGACTCCCGAGGCCCCCTGGCACCCGTTCGCGGGCGGACAGCCTGGTTGCGACGCAAAGCTCTCAGCTCAAAGCCCAAAGCCGATTCCGATCAGTCTCTCTTCCGCTTCTTGGGCTGCGCGAGCCTGCGCAAGGTTGCCTGCATGCGCATGGACAATGCATAGTCTTCCGCGAGCGTCCCGAAGAGCTTGCGGTCATCGCCGAAGTCCTTGCTGACCCCGGCCTGGCCGCCCACGCCGCAGCGGTCCCCGATGCGTCCGCGGTGCGAGAAACCCGCTTGGCCACCGATCTGGCAGTCATTGCCCACCGACGCGTGGCCCGCCAGTCCGGCCTGCGCCGCAATGAAGCTACGGTCGCCGATGGTGCAGTTGTGGCCCAGATGGACGCCATAGTCGAAGCCGCACATGGCGCCGATGCTCGTTGCGCCGAAGCGCCCGCGGTCGATGTTGCAGCAGGCGCCGATGCGGGTGTGGTCGCCGATCGTCACGGTACCGACGTGGTGGATCTGCATCGGGCCGGTCGCGGTGGGGGTGAATCCGAAACCCTGGCGGCTGATGACCGCGCCCGTTCCGATCACCACGCCATTGCCGAGGCGAGTGCCCTCGTGCAGTACCGCGCCGGGTTCGATGCTGCAGTCGGTCCCCATCGTCACCCCGCCCGCGATCGTGACGTGCGGCCAGATCACGCAGCCCGAGCCGATCGTGACCGGCGCGCCGATAACCGCGCACGCGCCCACCGACACGTCCGCCGGGATTTCGGTGGCGGGATCGACAACCGCGGTCGGGTGCACGCCGGGCGCGGGCCGCTTCGGCGCGAGTCCCAACATCTCGATGACCGTGTTCATCGCAGCCACCGGGAAATCGATCAGAATCGCCGCGCCTTCGATGTGCTCAGCCAGGTCCGGCTTGACGAGCACCGCGCCCGCCCGGGTAGCGCGCGCGGTCTTCTCGTAGGTCGCATCGTCGTAGGGGGCCAATTCCGAGGCGCCGGCGTCGCCGAGCGCGTTGACGCCGGTGATCTCCATGCTTCCGTCGCCGCGCAATTCGCCGCCAATGGCGGTGTGGATCTCCTGAAGGGTGGGCATGGGGCCAATTTACCGCTTTGGTAAAACGAACGCATGGCCGAGCTGAGGCCCGCACGAAATGACGATGCGGATGGCGTGATCGCCCTGATCGCGCGAGTTTTCACCGAGTACCCCGGGTGCGTGCTGGACGTGGACAAAGAAGAGCCGGAACTGCGCGCGCCTGCCAGCCTCTACGACCGATTCTGGGTGCTGGAGCAGGCGGGCGAAATCGTCGGCTGCTCCGCCTGCGCCATCGCGCCGCCCGTCGTCGAGCTGAAGAAGATCTACCTCGACGCGCAGATGCGCGGTCAGGGCTGGGGCCGCCGCTTGATCGAGCTTGTCGAGGACGAGGCGCGCGCAGGCGGTGTGGCGCGCCTCGAGGCGTGGTCGGACACGCGCTTTCAGACCGCGCACGCGGTCTATCGCAAGCTCGGCTATGCGCAGGGCCCGAAAACCCGCTTCCTGCACGATCTTTCCGAGACCGAGGAGTACTTCTTCTCCAAGGTGCTGATCGCGCCACTCCGGTAGAAGTTCCCGGCACGACTTACAGGTCGGCCGTGGCGAGTTGCGGCGCAAACGCGGTTTCACACAACATCTTGGGACTCTGGTTGCGCACGGCGTTCGGTCCCCGGTTTGCGAATCAGCAGGCACAAGTCCGACTTACTTCGCGAGGCGTGGGCGCATCGGGAACAAACCGCCCGGAAATCAGCTGCGGGAACCGGCACGACGCGCTTCTCGATCTACGGCGATCTGGTCCGTCCAGAAACCGCGCCTCGTGAATAAGTCGGGCTAGAGTCGAGGAGGAACCATGATCGTTCAGGTCGAATTCGACGGGACAATCTGTCCCGATGCACGCATGGTGCAGCCGCAAAACACGCCGAATGAGGCGGTTGTCGCGGAACTACGCTGCTATCGGAGCCGTGGGGCCACCATCGTGGTGACGTCCGGCCGGGCGGGGGAGGCGTGGTCCGGCGGTTGGAAGACGCGCCACGCGGAGCGGC
Source organism: uncultured bacterium (assembly GCA_965369495.1). GTDB lineage: Bacteria > Planctomycetota > PLA2 > PLA2 > PLA2 > JBCDBY01. Next base: position 2,057 of record CBDURV010000412.1, on the reverse strand, counting down.
TCATTTCCGCCTACCTTGACCGCTTCAACGTTCCCTATGACGAGGTGCTGGTCGGTCGCCCGACCTGCGACGTCGTGATCGACCGGCGCGCACTCGACCCGGGGGCCGCTGCCGAACCCGCCCCTGCCCCCGCGCCCCCTGAAGAACTGCTGCACGGCGTGGTTCCGATTCCCGACTCGCCCCGCCATGCCGCTCTGCGTGACCATGCGCCGGTGTTCGTCTATCAGATGCACGCAGGCATCGACCGCACGCGCGGCGTCGAACCCTGGGTCGAGACCGACTTCCTGCCTGCATCCCACGAAAAGCTGGCGCACCTGCACGTGGAGGTCCCGGATTCGGCAGGCGGCCCCGATTGGAACCAGGCGCTGTGCAACGCCCAGAACCTCGCCCGCCGGATCGGCTGCGACGGGATCGTGATCGGCCCCGCCAGTTGCCGCCCGGGCAGCGGAGGATCCTCCACGCTCGTAGTTTGTGCGATTCGCGTGGCCGGTACGTTGCGACGCTCCGCATCCTGATTGCCCTTTCCCTCTCGGTTAGGATTTGCGGTTCATGCCGGAATCCAAACAAGCTTGGAAGAACACGATGTCCGACGACCAGTTCGCGTTTTTGCGCGAGCTGCTCGCCGCGCCCAGCCCGATCGGGCTCGAAGGCGCGATGACCCGTGGCGTGCTCGAGCCGCGCCTGCGCGAGTTGCTGCCGTCGAGTTGGGAGCTGCACCGCTTTCGCGGCAATGCGGGCCTGGTCGCCGACAGCCACCCGGGCGAGGACGATCGCTTCAAGGTGATGGTCATCGGTCACGCCGATCAGATCCGCATGCAGGTGCGCTCGATCGGCAGCGACGGCAAGATCTGGATCAACAGCGATTCGTTCCTGGCGACGACGCTGCTGGCGCACGAGGTTCGTCTCTTCTCCGAGAACCCCGACGCGCCCGGCTCCTACCGCATTCTGACGGGCGGCACGGTCGAGGCGATCGGCGCGATCCACTTCGCCGGTCCCGATCTGCGCGCCGGCCGCAAGGGCATCAAGCCGGAGCAGCTCTTCCTTGAATTGCAGATTCACGGCAAGAACCGCAAGAAGCAGGTCGAGGCGCTCGGCATTCGGGCCGGCGATCCGATCCTGCTCGACCGTCCGATTCGCCGCGGCTTCTCGCCGGATACGTATTACGGCGCCTACCTCGACAACGGTCTCGGCTGCTACGTGGCGGCGGAGGCGGCGCGCATCGTGGCGGAGCGCGGCGGGCTCAAGAACATCCGCTATCTCGCCGGCGTCGCGAGTCACGAGGAGATCGGCCGCATGGGCAGTCGCGTGCTCGCGGGCGAGATGCGCCCCGACGCGGTGATCGCCGTCGATGTGGCCCACGACCTCGAGGCGGCGCCCGGCATCGGCGACAAGCGCGTGGAACAGGTGCGCATGGGCGGCGGCTGCACGATGTCGCACGGCTCGGTGTGCAGCGCGCAGATCAACACGCTCATGCTGACCACGGCGAAGAAACATGACATTCCCGTGCAGTCGAAGGCGGTCGGTCGCGACACCGGCACCGACGCGATGGCGGCCGTGTTCGCATCGATCGACGCCGCAGTCACGTCGATCGGCGTGCCGATCCGCAACATGCACACCGTCTCCGAGACGGGGCACACCGGCGACCTGCTCGCCGCGACGCATCTCGTCGCGGAGACGCTGCTCGCGATGGACGCCGCCGACATGAAGAGCGACGATCTGCGCACCGGCCACCCGCGCCTCGACATGGCGGAGCCGCTCGCCTGGCGCCCCGCACCCGAATCCGACGACGAATAGCAGTGTTTTTCATGGCCGCTTCGCTGCGGGGCGCGACGTGGATCAGCGGCATCGCGCTGGTCGTGTCGAACGTGATCCCCCTCTGGGGCGTGTTCGAGCATGGCTGGTCGGTGGGGCTGCTGCTGCTGCTCTATCCCGCATAATTCATGAGGCGCGGTTTCTGGACGGACCAGATCGCCGAGCCCTGCATCGTTCGCCCTCGACGACCCCTCCGGGTCGCCTTCGGGCTCTCTCTTTGATCTCAACGATCTGTCCTCGCCCAG
>CBDURV010000411.1:0-4377 GCA_965369495.1 uncultured bacterium | reverse complement strand
GCGGGTAGCTGTCCATGCGCCGCTCGGGATCGGGAATGTCCACTTCGCGGAAAAGTTCAAGCACCCGCGCGCGCGCCTCGCGCCGCGTGACGTCCTCGTGGATCAGGATCGCCTCGGCCACCTGGTCGCCCACCCGATAGACCGGATTGAGCGAGGTCATCGGCTCCTGGAAGATCATTCCGATCTGCCCGCCGCGCACACCCTGCATTTCCTTGCGCGGCAGCCGGACCATGTCGCGGCCCAGGAAGACCACCTCGCCCTGGTGGACGCGCGCCGTTTCGGGCGGCAGCAGTTGCATGATCGACATCGCCGTCACCGACTTGCCGGATCCCGATTCGCCGACTACGCCAAGCGTCTCGCCATGCGCGATGCGCATGGAAACGTCGTCGACGGCGCGGACAACGCCCTCCGAAGTGTGGAAAAAGACCTGGAGGTCGCGGATGTCGAGCAGGGGTTCGCTCATTGGCCGCGATTGTGGAGCCCCGCGCACGATTAGTCAAACACCGGAAGGGCGATGCGCGGACGGCTTAGGGCTTTGAGCTCTGGGCTTTGGGCCTCGAACTCGACAGCGTCCCTCGTTGCCGATCCGAACACATGGACCTTGCGCGCAGAATCTTCGAAGGTCTCGCTGGTTGCGGCTCAGAGCTCAAAGCCCTTAGCCCAAAGCAGCGGAGGACGAAGTCCGACGCCAGCTAGCCTTCGCCGCTGAAGATGTCGGAGGGCGCCTGCGGCATCGCCGCATCTTCCGACTGCTCGAGGTTGAGGCAGTTGGCGAGGAGTTCCTCGAGGGCGATGTCGATCGGACGGACCTTGTCCGTTTCCACGAGCGGCTTGGCGCCCTGTACGAGCTCCCGCACCCGCTTTTGCAGAATGGAGGTCATAGCGAAGGGCCCGCCAAAGCGGACCTGAGCTTCCTGAATCTTACGGAAATCCATGGTTCTCCCCGCTCGTCTGGGTGCGATCGGCGCCGCGCCGACAATCGAGCGAAGCCACGAAGTTTAAGGCCGTTTTCGCGCGGTGTCCAGCAGCGCGAGCACCTCTCTGGCGCCCAGCAGCCACGCCGCTCCGACATAGGCCACTGCTCCGGCCACCACCGGCAGAAGTCCGCGCAGCAGGCGGGATCCCACATCGTCGCTTCCCGGCAGCAACGACGCGGTCCACCAAGCGACCCCGCCGCAGACTGCCGCGGCAAGGCCAAGTCTCAGCCCGTGCCCCAGCAATCTGCGGCCCGTTCCCCTGAAATTGTCCCGCTGCAAGTAGACGAGCACGCCCCAGTTGGCCGCCTGCCCGGCACCCACCGCCAGCGCCAAACCGCGCCATTGGAGATAGGGGTGCGTGCCGAGCGCGACCGCGACATTGCAGACAACGGCCGCCAACGATGCCAGCAGCGGGCCCTTGAGCCGGTGCTGCGCATAAAACACCGGGACCGTCACCTTGACGAGGCAGTAAAAGACGGCGGCCGGGGCGAAACAGACGATCGTCTCGCCGATCGCCGCGACCTGATCCGGCCCGGTGTTGCCCCAGCCGAACAGCAGCTGCGCCAGCGGCCCGCCGAGTGCGGCCAGCCCCGCCGCCGCCGGCAACGCGAAAGCGAGGGTCAGCAAAATCGCCTGTGAAAGCGATTCGCGCACGCCGGCATCGTCCTTTTGGGCGACGCGCCGCGACGTTTCGGCCAATACGGCGGTGCCGACCGCCACGCCCACCAATCCGACCGGCAGATGGACCAGCCGAAACGCGTAGTAGAGATTCGAGGTGCCACCGACGTGCGACGTGGCCAGCTTGGTGTTGATGATGATGCTGACGTGCGCGGCCGCCATGCCGCCCACGACCGGCAGCATGCGGTTGAGAATCGCACGCGTTTCCGACTCCCGCGCGAAGAGATCCGGCTGAAAACGCGGGCGCCAACCCAGTCGCCAAAGCGCCGGCAACTGCACCGCGAACTGCAATGCCCCGCCCAGCAGCAGCAGTGCGGCCCACGGGATCGCGGCTTGCGCCTGGCCGAAACCCGCCAGCACCATCACCACGCCGCCGACCACCAGCACGAGGTTCTGGAGCGCCGGACTCAGGGCCGGCAGGAAAAAGCGCCCGAAGACGTTGAGCGTTCCCATCGCGGCGACGGCCAGCGAAATGAAGAAGAGAAACGGCGCGAGCAGCCTCACCAGCACCACGGTGAGCGGGAAGGTGTCGCCCTGCACGAACGCGGGCGAGGTGATGAAGACCACCAGTTCCGGCGCGAAGATGACGATGCCCACCACGATCGCGCCGACGTGCAGCAGCATGGTGGAAAGCACCCGGTTCAGCACATCGAATGCGACGGCATCGCCATCGCGCTCCCGGACCCCGGCCAGCGTCGGCACGAACGCGCCCGAAAACGCGCCCTCCGCGAACAGGTCGCGCAGCAGGTTGGGGATCTTGAACGCGACGTCCAACGCATCCGAAAGCGCGCCGGCGCCCAGCAACGCCGCCCGAACCGCGTCGCGGAACAGGCCGAGCACGCGCGAGCAGAGCGTTGCCAGCGAAACGAACCCCGCGGCGCGTGCCAAGGAGGGGTGGCGACCGCTCACGCGAGTTCCCTGATGAGTGCGGTCCCCATGAATCCGTAAGATACCCATGTGCAGGGACCCGAAGACGCGATCACCGTCACGGCGCCGATCTCCGTCACGGCATTGGGCGTCGCCGGGGCGCCGGCGCTCGGACATCTCACCACCACCTTCCGGCTCTCGGGCGGCGTGCTGGTGGACACCGGCGCGGCGGCGCACGGACTCCCCCCCGAACGGCGCGATGAGATCAACACCGTTCTGCTGTCGCACGCGCATCTCGATCACACGCTCGGCCTGCCCTTCATGCTGGGTCGCCTGCCGCTTGCCGTGCACGGAACGCAGCCGGTCCTCGATGCCGTCCGCGAGAGCCTGCTCGACGATCGGATCTGGCCCGACCTCTCGCGCTTCGCCACCTGGCATCCCTTCAAGCAGGGCGACACGATCCAAGCGGGCGGCTGGAGCATCGATATCGGCCCCGCCAGCCACACTATTCCCTGCGTCAGCTTCCTCTGCCGCCGCGGCGACGCGAAAATCGCACTGGTCGGGGACACGCGCCTCGATGACGCCGTGCTGGCGTGGGCCGCCGTCGCCCGTCCCGACGTATGCGTCGTCGAATGCAGCTTTCCCGACGACTGGGCGGAGGGGGCAAAACGCTGGGGCCACCAGACGCCGCACGACCTGCGGGCATGGCGCGAGGCGCTCGGCGAGGAGTGCCAACTGATGGTCACCCACATCAAGCCGCTGCACGGAACGACAGTCCGTGCAGAATGTGAGGCCCTGGGCGACCCCCGGCTATCCATCCTGCAGGACGGCGATGTCATCTACCCCCACTCCTAATTCCAATACCGCATCCGAAGCGCCCCCTCCCCCGCTCACCATCGGCACGGCCGGCCACATCGATCACGGCAAGACGCTGCTCATCGAGGCGCTCACGGGAATGCGCGCGGATCGCCCCTACGAGCGCGAGCGCGGCATGACGATCGACATCGGCTATGCCGAAATGCGCGACCCGCACGGGCGCCGGATCGGTTTCGTCGATCTGCCCGGGCACGAGCGGTTCATTCGCAACATGGTCGCGGGCGCGAGCGGCATCGATGTCGCGCTGCTGGTGGTGGCGATCGACGACGGCGTCATGCCGCAGACGCGCGAGCACATCGAGATTCTCGATCTGCTGGGCGTGCCGCGCGGCATCGTGGTGCTCAACAAGATCGATCTGGCCGACGAGGAGACGTGCGAGTTGGCCGAGGAGGAGGTGCGCGAGGCGCTCGAAGGCACCGCGCTCGCCGACGCTCCCATCCTGCGCTGCTCCGCCGCCGCCGGCACCGGCATCGACGAATTGCGCACCGCACTCTTCGCGGCGGTCGCCAAGGTTTCGGACAAGAAGGATCCGGGCGCGTTTTTCTGCGCGGTGCAGCGCAGCTTCGCGGCGGCCGGTTTCGGCTGCATCGTGACCGGCGTGCCCGCAGCCGGCGCCATCGCGGTCGGCGACGAGGTCGTCGTGTTGCCGACCGAGGAGAAAGCGCGCGTGCGCGCCATCGAGATCTACCACGCCAGCGCGCAGCAGGCGCGCGCCGGCCACCGCACCGCGCTCAATCTCTCCGGCGTGCACCACGACAAAGTCGATCGCGGCATGGTGGTCACGGCGCCGGGTGCGTTCCGTCCGGTGCGCCACGTGGCCGTGGACCTGCGCCTGCTGCCGTCGGTGCGCCGCTCGCTGCGCCACGCCGCACCGGTCCGGTTCTTGTCCGGCACGCTCGAGGTGATGGCCACCCTCTACCTGCTCGAAGGCACCGCAATGGGACCCGGCGACCGCGCGCTGGTCGAGATCCGGACCAAG
>CBDURV010000410.1:0-4423 GCA_965369495.1 uncultured bacterium | reverse complement strand
GGTCGATGTCGAGCCCGCGCATGATGACGACCTCGCCGGAGCGCATCCCCGTGAGGCGCTGAAGCTCCACCATCGCCCGGACTGCGGCGCTCAGGTGCGGCAGTACCGCGTCCACGTGCTCATCCGGCACCGGTTTGACCGGCTCACCCTCGGGAGCCTCGGAGCGGCCTCTCCGGAGTCCTCGAACTGCGTCGAGGGCGTGCGCCGCACTCGGCCCGACCAACTCATGCTCGACGGCCCAGCGCATCATGCGCTTGATGCGGCCCACGTTCTGGTTGACAGTCAGCCGCTTCTGAGCCGCCATCAGGAACTCCTCGCGGCACGCCTTGAGCGCCAGCGGTCCGAATTTGTCGGCCGGCTCGCGCCCGTAGAGGCGGCGGACGACGCGGATCATGCAGCGGACGTGGCCCATCTCGGTCGTGGGCTTCCCGTCCTTCTGGTAGTAGCGCATCGCGTGCTTGGCGTACGCGAGCAGCAGCTCGTTCATCGAGATGACCGGGCGGTCCTCATGCTCGGGCTGCAAGCGGCGACCATTCGCCAGCCACTCCGCGATGCGGCGGTCGTACTCCTCGCGGCTGGCTCGGCTCTCAAAGCGACCGAGGTAGAAATCGCGCCCGCTCAGGGTCACGACGGCCTGCCCCGAGGGCTTGTGCAGGCGGTACTTGGGCATTCTGCGGCGTTGGATCATGCGGACTGTCTCCGTCGAGCAGCCGAATCCGGTAACTACCGTTTTCCGCCCGACCGTTAAGCCGCACTGCCAACGCTGGCAGGTGCGCGTTTCTACGCGCTCAGCCCTATCTCAAACTCTGCTTGTTCAGCGGGTTTTCATAGCGACATCCGCGTCAGCGGATGTGCCAGAAACGCGGAGCCCCGGGTCGGATTTGAACCGACGACCCCCGCTTTACGAAAGCGGTGCTCTACCACTGAGCTACCGGGGCATCTGCAGTCAGAAGTGCTGCGAAGCTAGGTATTGAACCGGGGGGGGCGTCAGCGTCAAGGATTCCGTCTGGTTTCGCGGGAATTCGTTCGGTGGCGAACGGCGAGCCCGCCCGTCTTGACCACGGCGTCGAGCAACCTGATGGGGTCCGCGGGGCCACCGTCCAGAGTGCCACTGGCACTCTCGACGGCTAACGCGCAGCGGATGCACCTGGCGCGGCCTCCTCACTGAGCTGCCAGCGAGTGCACCGGACGACTCGCTGGGCGCGCCAACGTCGCGGATTGCCCGGGTTCGCAGCGGACAATGATCCGGGTTGGCGCGGAGTCGGGCCGCGGCAGGGAGGCGGTCATTGGTACGGTAGGGGCAGACGTGACAGGCGATTCATCCAGAAATCCGGGGGCGGCGACAGCATTCAAGGGCACGACCGGGTGTCCGCGGTGCGGCGTTCGGCTCGACTCGCCCTACAAGTACTGCCCCAACTGCTCGTATCGTCTGCGGCCGGACCTGACGCGGCACCATCTCGCCGCCGCGGAACCGATTCGCACGTCGCAGCGCATTTTGGCTTTGGGCGGGTATCTCGGGTTCGTCAGCCTGCTGCTGCTGCTCGTGCTCGTCGGCATGCAGCTCTTTGCCGACGATCCGCCGCCCGCCGCCGCGCCTATGCGCAACGTCGTCGCCGACCTGCAGGCGACCTTCCGCTCCGAGGAACTGATCGCGATCGCGGGCGGCGACGTCATGTGGGGAGTCCATCGGCCCGAGGCGTCATCGGGCGACCTGCTCGACCTGCTGCGCTCGATGCCCGCTTCGCTTGTCCCGGCGGCGGAGGGCGAAACTGCCAAACCGCCCGTGGGCACGGACGAGCAGCAGACATGGGTACGCGACACGTACGAGGTCCTCGAGGCCCGCACCCGCGCGATCATGCCGGACATCTATCGCGTGGACGACGCGTTCTCGATCGGCATCACCGAGGTCACCCAGGAGCAGTGGTTCGCGTTCCTGATCGCGCGCTCCAAGCGCAGCGGGCGCGCGCCGCCCAAGTCGTTCTATCCGCGCTCGTGGACGCGCGCATCGCGTCATCCGCAGGTCGCGCGCATCTACTCGCAGAACCAGCACGCGCACCCCGTTACCGACATCGACTTCGTGGCCGCGCTCGAGTTCTGCAACTGGGTCTGGACGGAATCGTTCGACTCCGATCCCGACCTCGTCGTGGACCTGCCCACCGCCTTCGAGTTCACCAGCGCCGGACGCGCCACGTCGCTCGACAACTTTCCGTGGCCGTCGCGCCTGATTCCCGATTCGGTCGTGCTCGAGGGGCGCCTGCAGCCCACCCGCAACAAGGCGGTCGTCGGCTACTACCGCGGCATCTACGCGCTCGTCGGCAACGCGGCGGAATGGGTCCACTACGGCTACGACTGCGCGGCCATGGGATGGTCCTACCTCGATTCGGCGCGCCGCCGCGACGCCGACCGCAACGAGTGGCGCACGCCGTTCTCGAACGACTCGGTCGAGGCGCAATACGGGTTCGGCAGTCGCGCCAAGCACGTCGGCTTTCGCATCGTCGTACGGCGCGCAGCGTCGATGCCCAGCTTCGTCGCGGTGACGGCGGGAACCGCGCAGTTCGTGTCGCGACCCAACCCGATCCTGCCCCCCGTCGCCGAGGTCCGCAACGCGCAGGGCATCTTCAATTTCATGGATCTGCCGCCCGTGGCTCTGCCGCTCGGCGCGCATCCGATCGACGAGCCATTCGAAATCGGCACGACCGAAATCACGAACTGGCAGTACCTGCGCTTTCTCGCTTCGATGGCGAACCGGGAAAATGGGAAGGACACGCCGGCATTCAAACAACGGATCGATGCACTCGTGCCGCGCAGCTTCGGCGTGCGCGTGCACCCGTTCAGCGGCCGGGCCACATTTTTCGCCGGCCCGTGGGGTCGCCCCGATGTGATCACGCGCCTCTACAACGCCGGCCACGAAAACCACCCGGTGCGGTCCGTGAGCCCGACCCAAGCGCAGGCCTATGCCCGCTGGCTGACCGCCGAAACGGGCCAGAAGTACCGGCTCCCGAGCGTGGAGCAGTTCGTGCGCGCGGGTCGCGGGGACGCCACCGCCCCTTACCCCTGGGGCGACTCGACCGGCAACCGCGAACTGATCTGCGACGGCCGTGCCGACGACCTCGACCGCGCCGTCTCGGTCCGCTATCTGAGTGCCGTCGCGAGCACGCCGGGCGCCGTCGTGGGGCTTTGCGGCAACGTCATGGAACTCGTTCGCGACGACGCCCAGTCGCGCTGGCTGCTCGCCGGCGGCTGCTACGAATTCGAGCCGAAGGCGTGCACGCTCGATTCGTTCCTCGAATGGAGCTGGACGCAGGCGCAGATCTGGAGCCCGACGCGGCTCGAGGAGGAGCCGCTGCTGATTCCGTTCGCGCTGCCCCAGCACACGGGCTTCCGCCTCGTGAGGAAGATCCAAGGCCGGTGAGAGGCGTCATCATCGCGCTCTGCATCGCCGGTGCTCTCGGAGGCACCGCGGGCATCGCCTACATCGCGCTGCGCCCGGCGCGCCAGCAACCGGAGCACAAGCAGCTTCCCGCGGATGAGCCTCGGCGCGAGACGACCGCGCAGCCGAAGCAGCCGCAGCTCAAGATCCGCCGGTACGAAACGACCGCCACGCTGGTCGAGGACCTGCGCGACGCGCTCGCGGGCGATCCCAAACAGCTCGATGCCGAGTGCTGGCGCGTGAGCAAGTCGCTGGGCAGCAGCGCGCGCTGGACGCTCGGCCACCTCGCCCTCGAGGGCAAGGAGTCGAGTCCGCGCGTCCGCGCCTTGCTCGTGCTCGCGGCGGGCGTGCATACGCAAGGCGACGGCCTGCTCGAACTGCGACTGGGCGACAGCGACCCGCGCGTGCGGCGCGCCGCGATCCTCGCCGCCGCGTTCGACCGGGAGGGCAAGCCGGAGACGCTGCTCGGCGTGACGGTACCGATCGGGCGCCGGCCGGATGAGCGCATGCGCCGCGAGTTGGAATCGTTGGCGAAGAGCGACCCCGACGAAACCGTCCGGGAAGCTGCGAAACTCGTGCTCGGGTTCGGGCCGTAGACCAACCAGCAGATCCGACCGCTCGCTGCGCTTCGCGCGTTTTGTGTGATGGGTTGTCGGTGATGCGTCGCAACCAGAGCGTCACGGCACTGGTCGGTCGTCATTGGGCCTCGGTCGGTCATGGCACCGCAGTCGGACTCCCGACGCCCCTGCCCAACCATGCGCAGGCGGATCGTCTGGTCGCGACGCAAGACCCATCACCCACAACCCAAGACCGATCGGGTCGAACGAGCGCGGTCGCACGAGGGCCTACGGCCCTTGGCTACTTCCGAACAGGCATGCGCGCGCGCGAACGGCGCTTGGCCTTGCTCGTCGTTTCACCCTTGCCGCGACGTGCCATCACGGCCTCGAGCCGCTTTTCCCAAACCGCCTGGATACATTCCTTGGCGTAGGGGCA
>CBDURV010000409.1:0-4438 GCA_965369495.1 uncultured bacterium | reverse complement strand
ACTCTTCCTTCGGTTTGAGAACCAGGGTGAAGGGATCGCCGCGCACGAGGCGGATGTTGTCCACGATGATCGGCTCCTTCAGCAGGGGATGCGAGAGCACCGCGCGGTAGGTCGCTTCAGGTAGGCCGAAAAGATCGAACTTCGCCTCGCGGAACGAAATAGGCGCGGTGAACTCCGTCTCGCCTTCGAAGAAGCGTATGCGCACGCCGGGGAAGGGACCCTCGTCGTCGGCGCGGCGCGCGTCAACGGTCAGGATCGTGCCGTCGTCGCGCAGCGCCTCGTCCACATCATCGAGATCCTCAACGACGGGCGGCAGACGCTTGAGCAGTTCCGCATCGTCGTCCTCGCCGAAGTCGCCCTTGCGCAGGCGCAGGTCCATGCGCGAGCGCCGTCCCGCCGTCAGGTCGACCACGGTTTCGACCGATCCGTAGCCGACCGCCTCTGCACGAATGAGATAGACGTCAGGCAGCAGGCCGCCCAGGCCGTAGTAGCCCTTGTCGTCGCGCTCGCTCCTGCTGCCGTCCCAGTTGGGCACGTTGAACTTGACACCGGCGGCGCCCTCGGAAAGCCGTTGCGCCGTCACGATGGCGTGGCGCGGGATGCCGCCGAGACCACGCAACCGCCCGTAGATGAACGGCTTGCTGGGCAATTCGATGCGATGCACGCCGAGCGACGAGGCGGTGTAGCGCTCCACGACCTGGCCGTACGGATGCTTCACGACGGAGATCAGGTAGGCGACGCCGCGGACTAGCCTGCGCACCTCGAACCGGCCTTCCTTGTCGGTAAACACCGGCTTGAGCCGTTCGAGCGGAAAGCGTTCGAGGCGGTCCTCGTTGAGCGGGTCGTTGGAGTCGATCCCGAGGCGAACTTCGGCGCCGGCGACACGCAAACCATCGGCGGTTACGCGGCCGGCAATGATCGCGTCGCCCTGCACGCGGAAGTCGTATTTCGACATCTTGCGTCCCTTCACATCGAAGATCTTTTCGAAGAGCGCCTTGCCGGGCGCGTCGATCACAATGCGATTGCGGCCGATGACGGCATTCTTGAACTCGTAGCGGCCATTGGCGCTCACGGCCACCTTGACGCTGTTGATAAACGCGACGCCCTCGCCGGGCCAGTTGAGGATGTCGCCGAAAATGCGCACGCGGTTGCGCGCGCGCACGCGCAGGTTCACCGAGCTTCCGATTCCCGCGACCAGCTCCAGCTCCTCCGACGCCGCGCCGTAGGGATCCACATCCGCCTGCACCGTCACCCAGCCGGGGTCGAGCCCCTCGAACAGGTAGGTGCCGTCGGCGTTGACCTTCGTGGTTTCGCGTCCCGTTTCGGTGAAGAGCGTCACGACGCCGTGCCCCTGCGAAGGCGCGATCACCTTGCCCTCGAGCCACGGCTGCGCCTCGAGCACCAGTTCGACATCGGCGCCGGGCTTGACCTCGGTCGCGTCGGTGGGCGAGTAGAAGGGGGCGAGCGCGTCGATGCGGAACGGACCATCCTCGTCGTCATACGGATCGAATTCGACCACGCCGCGATCATCGGTTCGCTCGCGGTAGACGACGGACCCCCCGCTACGCACGACGATCAGCACCTCTTCCAGTGGCTCCCCCTGCGTGTCGGTAACCATGACCAGGATCGAGCGCTCCTCGGTCTCTTTCGGACGCGCCAACTCGATCACGAGGTCGGCATAATCGGTGATGTCCTCCGGCGGGCTGATCGGCCTCGATTCTTCTTCCGGCTTCTCTGCCGGCTCTTCTGCCGGATCCACACCGGTTTCAGGCGGGGTCTCGGGCGGCGCGGCCTGTCGCTCGACCGGCACCCTGCGACGCTCCTTCGCCCACTCCTCCTCCTGGCGCCGCTCCTCGGTACGCGTGCCTGTGCCGACCCAGTCGTCGCGCAACGCGGGAATCAGCAAATAGATCCCCCCGGCGCTGCCGGCGAGCAGAAGAGCAATCAGAAGAAGGCGGCCACCCATGGGGACAAGTCTGCGTAAGGGACGCCGCTCGTGGCGCCTGCCTTCCCATTAGACTCCATCGAACGCAGGCGGGTACTCGACCATCCAGGGTCCAGCGCCCAGCGCGTGGGGCTGGAATTCAACCGCCATGAAGGCGTCTCCCGCCGCGTCGTAGGGTCCGCTCAGCCCCATGGCCAGCGCCGGGCGGTAGCCGAAACGCCCGTAGTAGGCGGGATCACCCAGCACGACGGACGCACGGATGCCCATTGCCACAAGACGTCCATAGGCATCCCGCATGAGCGCCTTGCCGATGCCCCGGCGTTGATGGTTCGGAAGCACGGCTAGCGGCGCCAACGCGACGACCCCCTCAAGCAGCACGTCGCCGCGGCGCAGCACCAGCGTCGAAAAAAGCAGATGGCCCACCACGTGTTCCGCCATTGGGCCCTGATCCTCCGCAACCAGCGAGAGCAGGGCGCTGGGGCGGATCGCCTCGACCAGATCAGCCTCCGCGGGCCCGTCGAACGCCTCCCGGTTGACCTGCCAGACCGCCTCGTGATCGGCTGCTGTCTCGATTCTTATCTGGACCATGTGCCGGATCGTACCGCGTCACGGTTTTCCGCTTCGCGCCGGATCCGTATCATGTCCGGTCCATGCCGAAGCTAAAGGTGACCATCGACGGCAAGACGGTCGAGATTCCGCTCCAGAAATCCCCCATGACGATCGGGCGCCAACCCGGTCTGGACCTGACGATTCCGGCCAAGGGCGCGTCGCGCGAGCATCTGCGCATCGGACGCCTCAAGGACGGCTCGTGGGGCGTGCGCGATCTGGGATCGACAAACGGAACGCTGCACAACGGCGACAAACTCGACACGGCTCGGCTGGCGCACGGCGACAGGCTGCAGATCGGCAACTGCGTGATCGAGTTTCTCGACCCGGAGGCGGTCGCGCCCCCCGCGCCCCCCGAACCGCCCGCTGAGAAGAAGCCCATCATCCTGAAGTCCAAGAAGGACCGTGAACGCGAAGGCGACGACAAGCCAAAGAAGCCGATCGTCATCAAGTCCAAGAAAGAGCGCGGCAAGAAGGATGAAAAGCCGCCCCAGAAGCGGGGGCGCAAATCGAAGGAGCAGCCCCCGGAGGACGCGCCGCCGCCCGAGCCCGAGATCCCGGCGCTGCACCTCGAGAGCGAAGAGCAGTTGGAGGCGCTCCTCAAGGACAAGGAGGCCTTTGACGCGCTGCTGAAAGGCAACGAGAAGCGCGTCATGTTCGGCAGGTACGAGATCAAGAAGCGCATCGCGGAGGGTGGCATGGGCGCGGTCTTCAAGGCCTACCACACCAAGCAGAAGATGTACGTCGCGCTCAAGCTGCTCAAGACCGAGCGCGTGGACGAAAACAACATCGCGCGCTTCAAGCAGGAGGCGTGGGCGATTTCCGCCTTCGACCATCCCAACATCGTAAAGGTGCGCGACCTCGCCATGCACGGCGGCATGCACTACATCGCGATGGACTTCATCGACGGCGAGGATCTGCTCGGCGTCGGCTTCAGGCGCGAGCTGACCTTCTGGCAGGTCGCCGACGCGATCGACAAACTCGCCGACGTGCTGCGTCTCGTGCACGGCCGCAACATCTGGCACCGCGACATCAAGCCGCAGAACATCATTATCGACCGCAACCTCGACATCAAACTGATCGACTTCGGCATCGCGACGGTCGAGCGGGAAGAGGACGAGGCGACCAAGACGGCCGACGGGCTGATCATGGGCACGCCCGCGTTCCTGAGCCCGGAGCAGGCGGCGCGCGGCAAGATGGGCGCGATCGACGGGCGCGCCGACCTCTACAGCCTGGGCGCGGTGATGTACTACCTGCTCACCGGCCATCGCCCGTTCACCGGCAAGACGGCACTCGAGATCCTCGCCAACAACATGAAGAAGGATCCGGCGCCCCCCCACACGCTGGACGAGCACGTGCCGCCGGAACTGGAGGAGATCTGCCTGCGGCTCATGCAGAAGAAGCCGTCGAATCGATTCCAATCGGCGGAACAGCTCCAGCACGCCCTCGCGCGTTGGCGCAAGTCCAGCGACGGCAAGGAGGAGCTCGCGCGCCACAAGAAGATCATGAAACTGCGCGAGAAGAAGGCCAAGGCGCGAAACGGATAGCCCCGGCCCTTGGAACGCATCACATTCTGTTCGGCGTGCGGCTGCGAGACCGCCTACGGCCTTTCGTCGTGCGAGATGTGCGGCGCCCCGCTCAAGCAGAGCCGCTTCGATTGGCGGGCCAAGCTGCGGTCGATCCCGCGCCCGACGCCGCTCGGTATCCTGATTGCCTGCGCCGTCATCGCGGTGGCAATTGCGGCCTACACGGCGCTCGCGGAATAGCGCTGCGCGCGCCTTGGGCTTTGGGCTCTGAGCTTTGCGAAACGACCAGACCGACCGTCGGCGAACGATTTGTCGTGGGGCCTCGAGTGTCGTGGAGCCAGCACTTGGACATCCGAGGCCC
>CBDURV010000408.1:0-4449 GCA_965369495.1 uncultured bacterium | reverse complement strand
GTCAGCACCGGCCACAACCGCGACCAGCCCTACCGCTCGGCCAGCTTCGACCTCAGGGCGGGCGATGCCGATGTCGAGCTGCGGCTCGAGCGCGGCTACTGGATCGAGGGCGCTTTTGTCTACCCAGACGGGACATTGCTGACGCAAGGCGATGCGATGCTGTTCGCCTCCGAAGGCACGCGGGTCGAGCCGTGGGAGCGGCGTTGGTCTTACATCGATGGCCAGGTGGAGAGTGCGAGCCTCGAACTGCGCCCGCGCGCGGCGCAGGCCAACGGCACGTTTCGCTTCGGCCCGTTTCCCGCCGGCAGCTACACGCTCGGTCTGAGAAAGGCGCACCGCTGCATACTCGACGCCTTCCTCGAGCGGCCCTACTCGATTACCGTTCCCGGTCCGCCCGTGCGCATCCGCGTCTTCCCGCGCTGGAAACTGAAGCTGCACGTAGATGGACTCGACGCGGCGAAGTTCGTCGCGCACTGGATGCCCGACGAGGTCTATCTCTCCGACTGGAGTCCGTTCATGAGAGAGCCGACGATGGACGAGGTGGCGGACATCTACGACCGAGTATCCGCCCAACTCGATGGTGTCACGGGCAGGAGCGGCTGGCTGTACGTTTATTCAGCGTCGTCGGCCCGCTACGCGCTCGCCCGCGTCGAGCGCCCGACGACGGATCCGGTGCAACTCGTCGCGACCGACGGCGCATGGATCGCCGGCAGCGTGCCGGGCTTCAAGGGCTGGCTCGAATTCCGGCAGGGCAAGCTTTCACGTAACGTGCGCGTCACCGACGGTCGCTTCCGTGCGGGCGGATTCCCAAGCGGACGCTGGACGGTTCATGCGGCCGACAAATCTTTCGTCGTGCAGGCAGGTAACGAAGAGCTCGAACTGCACTTCCGCTGATCGGCGCGAATCCCACGCCGCGCTCGGTTACCGTGGCTCCCCTTGAAACGCACCTTGCTGTTGGCGCTCGGCGCCGTCGTCTTCCTCGCTTGGCTCGCCGGCTCGTCCGACGATCGGCCCCGGGGCGAGAGGACCGAGGCGGAGCAACCTGCCCCCGCGCGCGGACGCGACGGCCGCGAAGAAGAACGCGCGCCTCGAAAGCGGGGTAGTTTCGTCGCGCGCGGTTGGGTGGAAGACGCCGGCGCCGGCATTGCCGTGGTCGCGCTGAGCGAGAAGGGCGAACTGCTCACCCGCACCCACACCGATGCGCAGAGCTCATTTCGTCTCGCGGGGTTGCCCCGGGGCAAGGTGCACGTGCAGGCGGCACCGGCGCCTCCCCTCGCCGGCAGCGCCGCCCTCGTCGATACGACTACGCTGACCGCCCATCGCATCCGCCTGCGAATCGTCCCCGGGCATCGTTTCGAGCTGCGCGTGCAAGCAGCGCGCGCGCTCGCACTGGCGCTCGCCAATGGAACGGGTTGGCGCATGGACGGGCTCGAGGTGCAGGGTTCGATTCAGGTCGACGGCGTGCCTGCGGGCCCACTCGTCGTACTCCTTCGCGACGGAACGGGCCGCCATGTGTGGATGTCCGTCGCGTCTCCCTCCGCGGAACCGCACGTTGTTCCGTGGCGGCGCGGCGACGGTGCGACACTTCGCGGTCGTGTGTCGGAGGCGGGCGCGTCTGTTCGGGTGACACTGGGAGACGCGGGCAGCGGCATGGAGGCGGCCACCCGATCCGGTGCCGACGGCACGTTTTTCATCGACGGCCTGCTCCCCCAACGCGCACTTCGCATCGATGTCAGCGCGGACGGGCACATGCCGCTCCGCGTGGAGTTACCGGAGGGGCTTCAGCCGAACGAGTCGCGCACTGTGGACCTCCTGGTCAGGCGCGCCGCAAGCCTCTCGGGCCGCGTCATCACCAAGGCGGGTGCGCCCATCGCCGGCGCGACGCTGGCCGTCGGAAACGCCCGCGCGACCAGCGACGAGCAGGGGCGCTTCCGACTCGGCGGACTGCCTCCCGGCGTGCAACGGGTTCGCACGAGCGCGGAGGGCTGGTGCCCACTGAGCCGGGGCGGCACTGATCGGGCGGTCGGTGCCGGCGAGACGGAGGAGGTCGAGATCGTGATGGTCGCCGCCCGCATCGTCCGCGGAACTGTGGTGGACGGCAAAGGCGCCGCGGTCGCGGACGTCCGGCTGCAGGCGTACAAGCGCGACGCGCGCTACGTCTGGTACCGATCCGTCACCGCCCTGAGTGACGAGGACGGCAAGTTCCGCATCGCGCTTCGCCCGCGCATCGCGTGGACCATCGAAGCCAACGATGGAATGCGCAGCGGCATCGTGCACACGTCGCCGTTGGAAAACGAGCCCATCACGCTGCGGCTGGAGAGCACGGGCGCGATCGCCGGGCGCCTGCTCGACCACGCGGGACAGCCCCTGCAAGGCCGCACCGTCAAGTTGACCGGCAGCCGACGCACGGTGATGACCGGGGACAACGGCCGCTTCCACTTCGCTGAACTCAGCCCCGGTTTCCACACGCTGTCGGTCGCCGGCGACGAGTCGGCGGGCGGGGGCGCGCAGGTACGCGCAGGCGAATGGAGCGACGGCGTCGTGCTGCGTGCGCAACGGGCGCCGCTCTGGATTGGCCGCGTGGTGGATGCGCGCGGCAATCCGGTGGCTGACACGAAGTTCCATGCCACTGCCGACGACGGCAAACGTTGGTCCGGCGCGCGAACTGACGCGCTCGGCCGTTTTCGCGCGCCCCACGGTAGCGGCGATGGTGTGCACGACATCTACGTCGATAACGTCTGGGTCGCCCACCGAACGCTGGACTTGGAGTTCGACCAGCTAGTCGTGCCCGACCTCGACCGTGCCGTCGAGATACTCGTTCGAGGCGCTGGCGGTGCGCCTGCGGCGGGCGCGGTGATCACGTTCCGGGCCTACTCGGGCGGCGAACCGAACATGCGGGAACGCGTGCTGGAACGCCGACACACGACGCACGATGGACGCATCCGCGCGCGCTTTCCCGACCGCGCAGGCCGCCTCGAAGTGAGGGTGACGAAGCCGTCCGACCTCGAGTACGAGACGGCGTGGCGCAATCCGGACGAGCCGGGCGCCTGGGAGATCCGGCCCCATCCGGTCATGAGTTGGGGCGGCCGTGTCGTCGATGAGGCGGGGCGGCCTGTCGAGGGAATTCGCGTCGCCATTCACACGCCCAAGCGGGAACGGGACGGAAGCTACTCGCTCGATACCGGCTACTTCTTCCCGTGGTTCCATCAACGCACCGGCAAGGACGGAAAGTTCCGCTTCGATCGCCTCGCCGCCGGCGCGCCCTTCACCGTGCGCGCGGCACGCCATCCCGACTATGCGTGGACCAAGCCGGTCGCCGTGCGCGACTTCAGGGACGACCTCACCCTCGTTGTGCGAACCGCACGCGCCATCTCCGGGCGGGTCGTGGGACCGCAGGGTGAACCGATCGAAGGGGTGACGGTTAAGTCGAAGCGGCCGTCGCAAACCGTACGCACCGACTTCGACGGCCGCTTCCACATCGGTTCGTTCACGACAGGTGCCGTGAAGTTGACTCTAAAGGCGAGCGGGGATCGGAGCCAGCCGTACAAGCCCGCTTCGTTCGAGCTCCCGACGGGAACGGAGGATGTCGAGTTACGCCTCGAACGGGGCCATTGGCTGGAGGGCGAATTCGTGCGTCCCGATGGCTCGCGACTCACGAGTGGAAGCGCCGTCGTGCGAGCGAACGGAAAATCGGTGGCGAGCGCAAGCCTGAAGGGCCGCGGGATCGGCGCGCGCACACCGGGCCGATTCCTGCTGGGCCCCTTGCCCGAAGGACGATACGAACTGGTGCTGGAAACTAGCTTCCGCGGGTGGCTCGAAGTGTTCCTGGTCCGGCCCGTCTCCGTGACCGTCCCGGGGCCGCCGGCACGCGTGCCGGTACACGATCGCTGGACGATCAAGGGGGTGCTCCGTGCGCCGGATGGACCGCAGTACGAAGCGGGCTGGTTCCCCGACGAGGTCTACGAATCGGACACGACCCCGAGCATTCTGCGTATCCGACCACACGATCGGACGCGCGTCACGGCGGACGGCCAATTCGAGATCGAGCACGTCCAAGGCCTAAGTGGGACGCTCTATGTCTATGCCGACGACTCGCCTCGCTACGCGTTGCTGCATGTGGGCCGTCCTGTCACCGCGTCGATCTTCATCCGCACGACTGAAGGCGCGTGGATGGCGGGTCGCGTCAAGGGAGGCAAATTGGGGCTCGTCTTCCGGCAGGGCAAGCTCACGCGGCACGTCCGCGTCGCCGACGGAAAGTTCCGCGCCGGCGGCTTCCCGCCCGGCACATGGACCGTCACCTCGACCTTCGGCGACGACAAGAACGCCGTGAGAGTGGAGGCGGGTGACGAGAAGCTCGAACTGCAGTTCCGCTGAGAGGTTGTGAATGAATCCACCGTCGGCCCGAGGGCGAGCGAGCTTGTGTGTGGCAAGCCGCGCCGACGATGGCTG
>CBDURV010000407.1:0-4452 GCA_965369495.1 uncultured bacterium | reverse complement strand
CTGGACCTCGAAGGAGAGCACCAGCGCGTGCAGGGCGTCGCTGTTGCAGACCGTGCGCTGCTTGGCGATCGCGTCCCAGAAGTCCATTTCTGCGAACTCGTCGGTGCCGCCGTGCTTGGCGACAACGGACTCCTTGAGGGTCGTGCGCCCACAGCAAGCCCAGAAAGGAAGGGACACGAGGAGGAGGGCCACGGGAGCCAGCCTAGAACCCATAGCTCACCCCCAGGTAGCCGAAGTGCATCGGGTCGGATCCGAGGAACGCGTCGCCCGGAATGAAGATGCCGTAGCGGAAGTCGATGGCAAGGTCGGAGGTGAGCTGCCAGGCGATGATCAGATCGGCCTCGAAGCCGATGTAGCCTTCGCCCGGAATTGTCGTCACGCTCACCGGCGCGTCGCTGTCGAGTTTGCCGAAGAAGAACAAGTCGAGCCCGAACTCCACCTTCGAGCCGGGCTCCTCCGTGCGCCACGGTCGCCAGCGCGGGCCCAGCCGCAGGCTGGCGAGGTTGGCGAGGTCGAGCGCCAGCACGAGTCCGGTGTTCCAGTAGCCGAACGCGTTGAAGCTCGTGTCGTTGGTACCCGACTGGTTGCCGTTGATCGTGTGCGAGGAGTGGCCGCGGTCGGAGTCGCCCGAGCCGAGCAGCAGTTCCAGCTCCAAGCGGAAGTCGCGCAGTTTGGGATAGCGGCGCGGCGTGATGATCACCTCGAATTTGATCGCCCAGGCGGCGATGTCGTCGCGCGTCTGCGGGAAGCTGCCGGTGAGGTCGCTGGCGGATTCGCCGAATTCGTAGATCGCCTCGAAGCGGTAGAAGGTCGAGCCCCCCAACTGGCCGGTGCTTCCGATCGCGGCATAGGAGCTGTCGTAGTGGTACTCCCCGCCGCCCGACAGCGTCGTGTCGTTCCGATCGATCTGATCGAGGAAGTAGATGAACGGCTGGTGGCTGGTCCAGCCGCGGTAGTCGAGCAGCACGCCCCAGAAGTTGCGCTCGGTGTCCGACGTGTAGCCGGGCCGCGACGCGTCGAAATCGATGAAGTCGTGGTCGGGCGACTGGCCCGCCATCGTCTGCAGGTGGAAGCGGCTCCACTCGAAGTTGAGGCGCGCGGAGTAGAGCGTCCGGTAGAGCGTGATGCCGGTGCCCCACGTGACGAGTTGGCGGCCGAGACGCGTGTTCCAGTTCCAATCGGGATCGATGCCGTGCGTGGCCTGCCGGTTGCGGCGCCAGTCGAACTCGTACCACCAGCGGTCGAGCAGGGGATAGCGGAAGCCGTCGCCGGCTGCCCAGAACTCGTCGGTGGTCGCGTCGAACCACTGGTAATGGAGGCGCAGGCGCGCGTAGACGGTGCTGCCCGCCTGCTCGGCGCGCACCCAGAAGCGCGCGTCCACCGATGCCAGTTCACGCGTCGTGCGATCGACGTTGTCGGACGCGATCGCGCCGAGGATGGTGTAGACGCCGTAGTCCACGCGCGCCGATTCGGCCAGGCTGCGGCCGTCCGTGCGCTCGTAGCGGTACTCCAGCACCTCGTTGAGCGTCTGATCGAGACGCTGGAGGCGCTGCGCGTCACTCTGTGCGCTCGCTTGCGCTGCCAGCAGCACGAGGAGCGGGATGGTTGCGAATAGTCTCTTGCCCACCCGCGGAGTCTAGCGGTCAGCGACGACGGTCGAGGTCGGAGAGATTGAAGGAGAAGGTCTCTTCGAGTCCGTCGTTGATGCGTCCGCGCACGGTGGCGAGATCGGTGCCGTCGAAGTCGATGCGGCCGGTGATCAGGTCGGGTTCGAGGCCGGCCGAGAATCCGAAGCCGATTTCCGGCAGCGAATCGAGACCGTCCAGCGCGATCGGAATGCGATCGAGATCGAAGTCGATTTCGCAGCCATCGCCGCCGAACGACCCCGTTCCTTCCACATGCGAGGGGACGCCCGCATTGAAGGTGAGAATCAGCGTGCCGTCGCTGGACTTGTTTTCCCCTCCGAGCAGGCCCGCCAGCGTGTAGCGGAATTCCATGCGTGATCCGTCCGGCACCGACTCGAGCAGCGACAGCGGATTGTCAGGATCGAGGTTGGCGAGGTCGCCCAGCGTGAACGGCAGCGTCGTGTTGCCCTGCTCGTTGATGAAGCGAATGACCGCGTCGATTTCCGGCGTTCCGTCGGCGTCGAGATCCCACGTGATGGGAAGCGCGCCGCCGTTGGTGAGAATGCCCGCCAGATCGATATCCGGCTGCGGGATCTCGTCGCCCGAGTCGCCCAGGAAACCCGACAGGGTCTCGAGCAGCGATCCCAGGTCGGCGGCGTCGCGCGTGAAGCAGTCTCCCAGCCGGTCGCCCAGCGTCTGCGTCTCTGCGGTTTCGTTGGTCGCGTTGGTGAGCGTTTCGCCGCCTCCGCTTCCGCAGGCGGCAACAAGAAACAGCAGGGGCATGGCAAGGCGCTTCATGGCGACAGTATACGGGGGGCTTATCGCGCTGCGATTCCCGATTTCCGTGGTATCTACGCGGTTTCTTGCAACAAATACCCGCCCTACTCCTGGCTTCATGACGCTGCTTGTCCTCTTTTTCCTCTCCGGCTTCGCCGCCCTGCTCTACCAGGTGGTCTGGCAGCGCGTGCTCTTTTCGGTGTACGGGATCGACATCACGTCGGTCACGGTCGTCGTCACCGTTTTCATGCTCGGTTTGGGCATCGGCAGCATCGCGGGCGGCGCGCTTTCGCAGCGCATGCGCCGCGCGACGCTTCCGCTCTTCGCGCTGCTTGAACTCGGCATCGGCGTCTTCGGCTTTTTCAGCCTGCCGCTGTTCGCCGCCGTCGCCGGTCGCACGCTCGACCTGTCGCGGTTCGCGACCGGCGTCGTCGCGTTCCTGTTGCTGCTCATCCCGACCACGCTCATGGGCGCGACGTTGCCGCTGCTCGTGTCGTACGCGACCGCGCGCACGCACAACGTGGGCCGCTCCGTCGGCGCGCTCTACTTCGCCAACACGCTCGGCGCGGCACTCGGCGCCTTCGCCGCCGGCATGCTGCTGCTCGGCCTGTTCGGTCTGGCGGGAACCGTGCGCGGCGCGGCGGTGTTGAACCTGCTGCTCGCGGCGGGCGTCTTCGTTCTGTGGAGGCGGGAGCCCAAGGCATGAAGCTGCGCATCGCGTTGCTGCTCGCCGCGCTGAGCGGGTTTATCGGCCTTAGTTACGAGATCGTCTGGATTCGCGTCTACTCGATGCTGAGCTGGGGCAAGGCGAGCGCGTTCGGTGCGCTGCTGGGCTCGTATCTCGCCGGCCTCGCGCTGGGCGCCCTCATTGCGCGCAGATTCTGCCGCGAAACCGGTCATCGTGAGTTGCGAGCTCTGGCCGCCTTCGTGCTCGGCGCCAACGTGCTCGGATTCCTGCTGGTGCCCGCCATGGCGGAAATGGTGCGCGTCGTCGCCTACTGGTGGGCGTTGCCGCTTGTCGCACTCGCCTCGGCGCTGATGGGCACGACGTTTCCGCTCATTTCGCACTTCGGCGTGCCGCCCGACGAGCGCGTCGGCGCGCGCGTGTCGTACCTCTACGGCGCCAACATCATCGGTTCGACCGCAGGCAGCCTGCTGACCGGTTTCGTGCTGTTCGACCTGTTGCCGATGCAGCAGCTTTGCATGGTGCTGGCGCTGGCCGGCATCGCCATCGCACTCGGCGTCGCGCGTCTCGATGGCGGGTGGCGGCAGCGCAGGAAGGGCTACCTCGCGGTCGCCGGTGTCGCCGCGCTGCTGGTGGTCGTCTCGTCGCCGATGCTCTTCGACGGCCTCTACGAGAAGATGCAGTTCAAGCAGGAGTACAAGCCGGGCGAGCGTTTCGCGCTGGTGGTCGAGGGCAAGAGCGGCGTGGTCTGCGTGACCAAGGACGGCGTCGTCTACGGCAGCGGCGTCTACGACGGACGCTTCAACGTCGATCCGGTCGATGACACCAACGGCATCTTCCGCGCCTACGCATCGTTTGCCTTCCGTCCCGAGGCGGGCGACGTGCTCGTCATTGGAGCGGGTTCGGGTTCGTGGGCGCAGGTGATTGTCAACCATCCCTCCTGCAAGCGCATGGTGATCATCGAGATCAGCCCGGACTATCTCGAGGTGATCCGCAGTTCGCCGGTCGTGAAGAGCCTGCTCGAAAACCCCAAGGTGACATTCGTCATCGACGACGGCCGGCGCTGGCTCAACCGGCACGACGAGAAGTTCGACTGGATCATCCAGAACACGACCTATCACTTCCGCGCGCACGCGACGAATCTGCTCAGCCGCGAGTACTTCCAGCTCTGCCGCGAGCACCTCAAGCCGGGCGGCCTGATCGTCTACAACACAACGCGATCCGAGGACGCGCAGCGCACAGGTGCGGTGGAGTTCCCGCATGCGTGGCTGCTCGACAACTCCATGGTCGTGAGCGACGCACCGCTTGTGCCGGACAAGCCCCGGTGGCGCCAGACGCTGCTTGGCTACAAGATCGATGGCCGCC
>CBDURV010000406.1:0-4458 GCA_965369495.1 uncultured bacterium | reverse complement strand
CACTGAGGCCTTCCCGGTCCAGAAGGCGTCGCTCACGTCGCCGCCGGGTCCCCCGGTTCTCGGCACCATCAACACCGGTGTTGGTCCCACTTCGATCAAGATCACGGGTCTGCCGAACTCGCTGGGTGTCTTCGCGCTGCCGCCTTGCCCCAGCCCGTTCTTCTTCAACACGACGATCGTCTGCAACGCCAACTCGGGTGAGAGCACGGTCGACTTCACGGAGATCACGAACCTGACCCCGGAGGCCGCGATCAACCCGGACCTGCGCGGTGTCAACGTTTCGTCGGCGGTCACCGACCTGACCTACTGCCCGCCCAGCATGGGCCTGCGCACGATCTACTTCTTCATCGCCGGTATCGGCGGCACGGTCGAGCTGTTCGCGACCGGCCAGTTCGGCGGAGAGCCGTCCGTGCGGCCCGCGTCCAGCACCAACACGGCGCCGAACAAGATCATCAACAACATCGGTGGCCTCGTGCAGCCCTCCGCGGTCCAGTGGATTACGGGTGGTTTCTCGGCACGCGTCAACTTCGGCTACAGCGCCGCGGTGCTCGTGGCTGAGACCGGTGAGAACCGCCTGCAGCAGCTTGGCGTGGTCACGGAGTTCCCGAACCTGTTCCAGGTCAGCAACGCCAATCACGCCGCTGGCCTCGGTCCGGTGGACATCACTGGCGACCCGGCGCCCATCGGTGGCTTCGGCATCGCCTGCTCGCCCGGCTTCACGACCTACTACGTCGCGAACGCTGGTGAGGGTAACGTCACCTCGTCCGACTACCGCGGTGCGGTGCTCGGTGCCAAGATCCCCGTCCCCGGCGTCCTGTTGGTCGCCAGCTGGTGGTCCCGCTGAGTTTATGGTTCAACGGCTTACGCCGTTGAGACGGCGGCCTCTTGAGAGAGGCAGTCCGCTCTTGGTTCAACCGCTCACGCGGTTGAGACGATGACTTCTCAAGGGCGGTCGGCGCAAGCCGACCGCCCTTTTTCGTGCCTCCCGCCAACGCGGCCCAAAGCCCTGAGCCCAAGGCCCATAGCCCAAAGCCGTACGCTCAAAGCTCAGCCGCGTCCGTAGAATCCGGTGATGAGCACAACGGCCAGCGTCTCCGTCCGCGACTTGAAGCAGCACGAGGGCGATACCGTCACGGTGCGCGGCTGGCTCTACAACCGCCGCTCCTCCAAAAAGATGCACTTCCTGCTGTTGCGTGACGGGACCGGCATCGTGCAGTGCATCGTCGCGAAATCGGATGTGGACGAGGCGCTCTTCGAGGCGGCGGGTCAACTTGCGCAGGAGAGCTCGATCGCGATCACCGGCTCGGTCAAGGTGGACGAGCGTGCGCCGGGCGGCGTCGAGATGCGCGCCTCGGGCTTCGAGCTGGTGGGGGAGTCGGAGGACTATCCGCTCGGGAAGCAGGACCACGGCGCCGACTTCCTGCTCACGCACCGTCATCTCTGGCTGCGGTCCAAGCGGCCCACGGCGACGCTGCGCATCCGCGACACGGTCCTTCGCGCCATCCGCGACTACCTCCACACGCAGGGCTTCCTCTGCGTGGACGCCCCGATGTTCACGCCCAACGCCTGCGAGGGGACCTCGACGCTCTTCGAGGTGGACTACATGGACGAGCAGAAGGCGTACCTCACGCAGTCCGGCCAGCTCTACATGGAGGCCGCCGCGATGGCGCTGGGCAAGGTCTACTGCCTGGGCCCCGCGTTCCGCGCCGAGCGCAGCAAGACGCGCAAGCACCTGACCGAGTTCTGGATGCTCGAGCCGGAAATGGCCTACGCCACCCTCGACGACGTGCTGGATCTTTCCGAGGGCATTCTGGCCGAGATCGTGGCCCGCGTGCTCGACGAGAACCGCGACGATCTGGCCACGCTGGAGCGCGATGTCGCGGCGCTTGAGGCGATCGTGCCGCCCTTCCCCCGCATGCGGTATGAAGAGGCTGCGGAGATCCTCAAGGACAAGACCGGCTTCAAGTTCGGCGACGACCTGGGTGCGCCCGACGAAGAGGCGATCACGGAAGGCCTGAACAAGCCTCTGCTGATCACCCACTGGCCGCACGAGGTGAAGGCGTTCTACATGAAGCGCGACCCCGACGACGATCGCTGGGCGTTGGGCGTCGACGTGATCGCGCCGGAGGGGTACGGCGAGATCATCGGCGGGGGCGAGCGCGCCACCGATCTGAAGTTCCTCGAAGCGCAGATCGACAAGCACGAACTGCCGCAGGAAGCGTTCAAGTGGTACCTCGACCTGCGCCGCTATGGCTCCGTCCCGCACGGCGGCTTCGGCCTCGGCGTGGAGCGCGTGGTCTCCTGGGTCTGCGGCCTCAAGCACGTCCGCGAGGCCATCCCGTTCCCGCGCACCATCTATCGCATTTACCCGTAGGAAGCCTTGCGCGTCGGCTTTGGGCTTTGGGCTCTGAGCTTTGCGAATCGACCAGACAGACCGCCGGCGAGCGACTTGTCATGGGGCCTCGAGTGTCGTGGAGCCCGCGCTTTGACAGCCGAGGCCCCATGTCAATCCATGCGCGATTGGCTGGCATGGTTGCGGCGCAAAGCTCAGAGCTCAAAGCCCAAAGCCATCAGGAAGAGCGCAACGCGAGCCGGACAATCTCTTCCGTCGGGAGTTCGCCATCCACCTTCTCCACGCGTGACTCCGCTTCGGAGCGGGGGAGTCCGAGGGAGCAGAGCGCGAGAACGGCGTCGGCGCGGTGACCGATCGGCGTGCCGGCGACGCTTTTGGGCGCGCCCTTCGCCAGCTTGTCACGCAACTCGACGATGACGCGCTCGGAGGTGCGTTTGCCGATGCCCTTGACGCGCGTGAGGATGGCGGCGTCGCCCGACGCGATGTGGGATGCGAGCACGGCGGCGTCGTATGCGCTCAGCAGGCCGAGCGCGGCGGCGGGCCCGACCCCCGAAACCCCCAGAAGCTGACGGAAGAGATAGCGCTCCTCTTCCGCGGCAAACCCAAACAGCTCCGCCCGGTCGTCCCGCACGATGTGGTGGGTGAACAGCAGGCACTCGCCGTTCGGCGGAATGGCGGCATGGGTGGAGGCGGAAACCTGCAGGCGGTAGCCGATCCCGCCCGTCTCCAAAACGACGGCGCCGCCGTTCCTTGAAACGACGGCGCCTCGTATGAATTCGTACACGATTCGTTATTTGCGGAGCGAGAGGCCCAGAGCAGCGAGCTTGGTCTCGATCTCGTGGAGGCTCGTCTGGCCGAAGTTCTTGGACTTCAACAGCTCGGTGATCGAGTGCCGCATCAGTTCGCCTATCGTCGCGATGTTGAGCACCGACATGCACTTGCTCGAGCGCACGCTCAGGTCGAGATCGGAGATCGGAACCTCCATCTTCGAGGCCATGTCCGCGTCCGGCACGTCGGGCATGTCCGGCACCGACGGCATCATCGCGTCGTCCGTATCGCCCATGACGTTGGCGGCCACCACGATCTCGTCGCGGCGCATGCCAAGGCGCAGCCCCTTGGAGTTGAGGATGTCCTTGATCTCCTGCAGGCTCGTCTCGCCGAAGTTCTTGTAGGAGAGCAGTTCCGCCTCGGTGCGCGTGATCAGGTCGCCGAGCGTCGTGATCAGCATCTTGGCGAGGCAGTTGCGCGAGCGAACCGACAGTTCGAAGTCGGTGATCGGCGTGGTCAGGAGCTGGTTGCGACGGTCCTCCTTGCGGTCCATGTCGTCGTCGACGACCATCGAGAGCGAGGACTCGGCATCACGCAGGAACGCCGCGGCGCGCGCGTGGTTGGGGAGCCTGGTGAGCACGTCGCGGTAGCACTCCGCCGCCTTGCGGAAGTCGCCGCGATCCTCGTACAGCACGCCCAGGTTCATGAGCACGTTCGCGCGCGTCGGCTTGGCGTTGCGGGCGCGCTCGTAGAGCACGATGGCCGCCTCGTCGTCGCCCGACAGGTCGTGCTGGTAGGCGAGCCGGAAGAGCGAGTCGACGTGTTCCGGGTCCTGCACCAGCGCGCTCTGGTAGGAGCGTTCGGCGCCGTCGTAGTCGCCCTCCGCCTCGTCGATCGTGCCGATCACGAAGAGCACGTCGGCGCGGTCATCCTGCGAGGAGAGCTCGCCGAGGGTCTGGCGCGCATCGGCGGCGCGGCCAAGCAGCGCCTGGGTTGCCGCAAGCTGCAGGCGCGCGCGCTCGTCGCGCGGCTCCAGCTCGATCGCCTTTTCGAACGCGCCAACGGCGTTGACGGGACGGTCGCGGTAGATCTCGCTCAGCCCCCAGAGGTGGCAGACGCGATGCGATTCGCACTTCGCGGCGTAGGCGCCGACCTCGGCGTCGTTGCCGAGAATGAAGTACGCGGCGGCGCGTCGCGCGGCGGTGGCAGCGTCGATGCCGGTTCCGGCCAGCGACACGCCCTCGAGGCGGCTCTTGAGCCCCCGGCGCAAAGCGGAGTCGGTATCGACGCGCCGACGCATCTGGAGCGCTTCGCCCACATCACTGGCGGCGCTGTCC
>CBDURV010000405.1:0-4461 GCA_965369495.1 uncultured bacterium | reverse complement strand
ATGATCATCGAGTAGATCGGTACGGTCCCGATCGGGACATGCGAGTTGCGAATAATCGCTTCGCGGCACGCGTCCAGATCGCCACCGGTCGACAGATCCATGACCGTGTCGGCGCCCCAGCGCTCCGCCCAGCGCAGCTTTTCGACCTCTTCGTCGGTGCCGCTGCTGACGGGCGACGCGCCCATGTTGGCGTTGACCTTGGTCAGGCTCGCGCGGCCGATCGCCATCGGATCGAGTTGGTAGCCGAGATGCACGAGGTTGGCGGGAATGATCATGCGGCCGGCCGCGACCTCGTCGCGCACCTGCACGGGCGACAGATGCTGTTCGCGCGCGGCCACGCGGCGCATCTCGCGGGTCACGATGCCGTGGCGCGCCTTTTCGAGCTGCGTGACCGCCTGATCCGCCGTGCGCGGCGTCGGGTCGAAGTCCCACGCCGTCTTGCTGGACGGCTGCGGCATACCGGGCGTGTCGGGTGACGAAAACGTCAACGGCCCGCCGATATCGGGCTCCAGCGCGAAGCTTCCAGGCGTCGTGCCCTGCGCGTCGGTGGAGGGATTGTGCGCGCCATGGAGCGGCAAGGTGTTCCGGTGCTGCAGCATGGCGCCTACCTTACTCGCCCCCCGGACCCCCCTGAACCAAATGCCGGTGCGAAAGAGCCCCCGAAGCCGTTTTCAGTTTCGGCATGCGTACTCTCATCCCTCTCGCCGTGCTCCTCCTGTCGTTCCCCGCATTCGCCGCGCCAGCCACGAATTACACGCTGGGCCGGACGATCCTCAAGGCGCCGCGCAGCGCGGAGGCCAAAAAGGCGGTGGAAGAACTCGACCAGCGCGGCGAGAAGGGCTGGCGCACGCTCGCGTCGGTCGTTCGCGATCTCGGCCAAAAAGACGTGGGCGCGGCGCGCGGCGTGCTCGCGGTTCTGGCGGGAGACGGGCAGAAGGGAACAGAACCCGGGCGTCTAGAAGCTCTCAAGCAGGCATGGCGCGCCAAGGCGCCCGCCGCGATTCGTGCCGATGTGGCCAAGGGCCTCGCCGTCGCCTATCCGAAAAACAAGACCCTGCTGCTCAAGGCGCTCTTCGACAAGGCACTTCCCGAGCGCGCCGAAATGCTGCGCCGCTTGGCCGCCGCGCAGCTTGAAAACACGATTCTGCGCAAGGCGCTGACCGACGCGACGCTGGCCGGCGACGCGTATGCGCTGCTCATCGACCGCGGCGTGAGCGTTTCGCCTGCGCAGATGCGGCAGGTCGCCGCGGCCGCGGTTGAACGCGGCCAATCGCCCCAGTTCATTGACGCGTTTTGCACCGACCTCAAGCAGGGCAACGGCTGGCCGCTGCTTTCCGCCATCGCGCTGCTCACAAAGGACAGCGACCAGCATATCGTTGCCCACGCGCACGGATTTTTGATGCGCGTCTCCGGCAAGGACATGATCCCGGATCCCGACATCTGGAATTCCTGGATCGCCGCGCGGCGCGACACCTACGAGATTCCCGAAGACGATTCGGACGGTCGCATCGCGGCGGCCGTCGTGTTGGGCGCCGAATTCCTGCGCCGTGACCTGCTCGACGACGGCAGGAGCGCGATGGCGGAGCGGCGCGGCGGGGCGGAACATCACGCGGTTGGTGCGACCGCACTTAGCGTGCTCGCTTTGCTGGCCGCCGGCGCGCCGGCCGACGATCCCGCGATCGTCAAGGCGGTGGAGACGACGTTCTTCACGCGCAACGAACAAGGTCAGAGGGTCCTGGCCGAACAGGCTCGCCGACACACGTACACCAGTTCGCTGGTGCTCATGGCCTTCGCCGCACTCGACAAGAAGGTGCATCGAAATCGCATCCAGAGCCTGGCCAGCCTGATTGCCTCGTCGCAACTTCGCAGCGGCCAGTGGAACTATCGCCTTCACGACCGCTACGCGAGTAGAGAACGGCGCCGACGCGCCAAGAACCGCATCCAGCGCGGCGACAACTCCAATACGCAGTACGCGCTGCTGGCGCTTCGTGCGGCGCGCAAGGCGGGCGCCGACGTGAGCCCCGAGGTGTGGCTGCGCGCGCTCTCCTACTGGCATCTCACGCTCGGCGAAACCGGCTGGTCATACACGCCGCGCACTATCGTCGCCCACGGCAACCGCTCCATGACGGCCGCCGGAATCAGCTCCCTCGCCATCTGCATGGAAGGTCTCTACGGCAAGCGCGCGGCAGCCCGTATCGCCGAACACGCGGCGGTCGCGAAGGGGCTGGTCGAACTGGGCAAGAAGCTCATCCAGTGGGGCTACGACCGCATTGATCTGTATGCCTACTACGGAATCGAGCGCGCCTGCGTGTTGACCGGTACGCGCAAGTTCAATGAGTACGACTGGTACAAGCGCGGCGCGTCCGAACTGATTCGCGGCCAGGCGACCGATGGCGCGTGGTGGAGCAAGGACGCAAAGGCGCGGCGCGGCAAGGGCTGGGGCTATGGCCCGGCCATCGAAACCGCTTACGCGCTGCTCTTCCTGCGGCGTGCCACGACACGCATCGACGGGACCAAGGAGCACGGGGTCGTGCGAGTGCCGGGGACGCGCCGTCGAAACCGAAACGAGCGACCCGCTCGCATGGTCCGCAACGGTCAGTAAAGTAGTGGGTCCGCCATGGTGGACCCGCTCACGCTCTTCGATCCTCGCACCCGACAGTGGTTCGAGTCGCGTTTCGAGCAGCCGACGGACATCCAGACGCGCGCATGGCCCGCCATCGCAGCGGGCGGCCACGTGTTGCTCACGGCGCCCACCGGATCGGGCAAGACGCTCACCGCGTTCTTATGGGCGCTCGACCGACTCGCCTTCGGGGCGGGTGGGCGTGTGCTCTACATCTCGCCCCTCAAAGCACTCAACCGCGACGTCGCGATTAACTTGCTGGAACCGCTGGAGGGACTGGGGGCCGATGTCTCCGTTGCCGTGCGCAGCGGCGACACCGACGCAGCCGAACGCCGCAGACAACTGCGCAAGCCGCCCGACATCCTGGTCACGACGCCCGAGAGCCTGCACCTGCTGCTCAGTTCCCACGGCGGCCGGCGCATTCTCGGCGCAGGTAGCGGGCAGATCCGATCTGTCATTCTGGACGAGATCCATGCCGTGGCCGACTCGCGCCGCGGCACGCTGCTCATGGCGAGCCTCGAACGTCTCACGGAACTGAGCGGCGAGTTCCAACGCATCGCCTTATCGGCGACGGTACGGCCGCTCGATCGCATGGCGGCCTTCGTGGGCGGAGTCGGACGCGACGTGGCCATCGTCGAATCGACGGCCGAAAAGCGCATCGAGTGTCGCGTGATGGCGCCGCCCGAAGGCGAAAAGCTTCTCTGGCCCGCGCTCGCCGAGGAGCTACGCGAAGTCGCGCGCGCCAACCGCTCGACACTCATCTTCGTCAATAGCCGTGCGCGCGCGGAACTGCTCGCGCGACACATGAACGTCGAAGGTGAAGAACCGATTGCGTATGCGCACCACGGCTCGCTGGCGCACGAAACGCGACGTGTCGTCGAAGAACGCCTCAAACGGGGCGAACTGCGCGCCATCGTCGCCACCAGTTCGCTCGAACTCGGTATCGACATCGGCGCGCTCGACGAGGTCGTGCTGGTGCAGGCGCCCCCGTCGCTCAACTCCGCCGTGCAGCGCATCGGCCGCGCCGGCCACCAGGTGGGCGCCGCGAGCCACGGCCGCCTCTACCCGACGTTTACGCAGGACTACGTGGATGCCGCCGTACTCGCGCCGCTCGTGCGCGCGCGCGCCGTCGAAACGCTGCGTGTCCCCCGCGCCCCCCTCGATGTCCTCGCACAGATATTGATCGCGATGGTGGGGTTGGAGGAGCGGCGACCCGACGACCTCTTCGCGCTGCTGCGTCGTTGCGACCCCTATCGCGACCTCACGCGCGAGTCGTTCGATCGCGTGATCGCGATGCTGTGCGGTCGCTATGCCGACAGCCGCGTGCGGGAACTGCGTGCGCGCATGCATGAAGATCCCGAGACCGGTCTGTTGCGGGGGGCTCCGGGGGCGCTGCCGCTCGTCTGGCGTTCGGGCGGCGTGATTCCCGATCGCGGCTACTACACGCTCAAGATCAAGGGGCAGCCCGGGCGTCTCGGCGAACTCGACGAGGAGTTCGTTTGGGAGGCGCGGCGCGGAGACCTGTTTCAGTTCGGCGCGCAGACGTGGCGCGTCGAACGCGTGCATCGCAACGACGTCGAGGTGTTGCCGTCGGCTCAGCAGGGTGCCAAGCCGCCGTTTTGGCGCGCCGAGGCGATTACGCGCGATTTCGAGTACTGCGATCAGGTCGGCCGCTTTTTGGACGAGGCCGAGCGGCGCATCGCCGACCCGGAGTTTCGCGCGGAGTTGATGCGGGACCGCTCCTTCGACGAGCCGGCGGCAGACGCGCTGCTGACTGGCCTGCGTGCGCAACGCAACGCCACCGGCTGCGGGCTGCCCGGACGCACCCACATCGTGGTCGA
>CBDURV010000404.1:0-4462 GCA_965369495.1 uncultured bacterium | reverse complement strand
ATGAACTGGAGGAGTTCTACGCGCGCCGCAACCTGCTCAAGCTGCCGGTGCGGCCGGAGGATGTAGCCGAAGCGGCGCTCTTCTTCGTCTCGGAACGCGCCTCGCGCACGACGGGCGCCTATCTCACGGTTGACGGAGGGGTCCGAGAGGCGTTTGGTAGATAGCAGAGATGTTGGCCGCGTTGATTTTCGTTCTCGCCCAGGTCGGCGGCCCGCCGTCGGATGCGGAGATCCAGGGATGGATCGAGGATCTCTCGTCGCATTCGGCCCTGGAGCGGCAGGAGGCGGCGCGGCGCCTGCTCGAAGCGGGCGCTCCCGCGGCTGACGCGCTCGAAAAGACGGCGTTCGAGCATCCCGAATCGCGCATGCGAGCCAAGGACCTGCTCGAGGTGCTGCGCACGCCGACGATGGTCCTGCGGCCGCCGCCCTTCGTGCCGAACAGGCAGTCGGACATCACGATCGAGGTGCTGATCCACAACCCGCGTCCGACCGAATTGTCGATCCAACCGCTCTTCGCCCGGTCGCGCCGCAACACCGTCCAACCCGCGAAGGAGTGGAGCTTCGATCTTGCGCCGGGCGTCATCGCCCCGTTGCCGAACAAGGCGCGCGTCGGCAAGCCATGGACGGTACCGCCGCGTTCGGACCTGTCGATTCCGGTGCGCTTTCGCGTCAAGCCGGACCGGGGCAAGTCGTTTCGCATCGGTGTTTCCTATCGCAGCGACGAGTTCGAATTTTCCGGCCACACGCTGGTTCGGGTGGGCAAGGAATCGCTTCCGTCGTTGCGCAGGCAGGCCTACAGCCGGCGACGCGAAAAGCGCGACGAGGCGGTCCTGTTCATTCGGCACCGACTGCGGACGAACATGATTTCGCCGACGCTGCATCAGGCGCTCAAGACGGTCGCGCGCAGCCCCTACCGCGACGTGCGCTTCGGGCTTGCCAAGGCGCTCTACGAATACGGCCGCCACGGCGACTCCACCCAGACCGGTCTGCTGACAATGCTGGCGACCGACCGCGACCTCGGCGTGGCGCGCGCCGCGTTCGGCGGACTCGCCAAGGTCTGCTCGATGTCGAGGCCGCCGCGTGCGACCGTGCTGCTGGCGGCGCGCCTGTTGGCCCGCCAACCTGATTCGCGCCGCGCACTGCTCGACGGAATGCTGGCCAGGGTCCCCGCGCTCGGCCGGCGCCACTTCCTCGCCGCGATCCTGAAGCGGAGCCGCTCACGAATCGTGCACGCAAATGCGGCGTCGATCCTGCGCCAGGACGGCTACCCCGTGGAGCCATCCGCGAACGGCCTCGTGCCCCGCTCACAGATCGCCAAGCTGGCGCGCTGAGCGTCCCCCTTTCTGGACGTTTTTGCGCTTGTTTCGCGCCGGTTCGATCGAGTCGGCATTGCCTCAATTCGAGACGCTGAGTACAATCAGAGCATTGAATTGGGTGTTGTGGGGTGAAGGCTTGTGTCGTCGCCGCGCGTCAACGGAAGAGGTGATGATGCGTTTTGTTGCAGCTTTGATTGTCTTGTCGTCGGTTCTGTACGCAGATCCGATTCCGTTCACGGCTGATACCAGCGAGTGGGACTCGTTTGGCACGACCGCTCTCGAAGACGAGGGCGCAGTCGGCGAATTCGCTTCGGTTCGGCTGACGGAGGATTCGGCCAGCGGATTCACGAGCTTCTATAACGATCCGTCGTTGATGGACACCGTCATCCCCTATGCGGGAGGTGCGGCCACGCTCGAATTCGATTGGGAACTTGAGGTCGACGGCGATATCCAGTTCTACATCGACTTGATCGACGTAAATCTGCCCTTCCCGGGCTTCGTGGGAGGACCCGATTACAGCGTCTTCGAGACTTCTTCCGGTAGTGGGCACGAGTCGTGGGATCTTGAAGCACTTGGTTCAGCGGGTCCGTTCGGGTTCAACGTGGATCTTGTCTCCTTCAACTTTCCGGCTGGCAGCTCATTCGCCAGGATCTCGAATCTCCAGTTGGTGGTCCCTGCGGGCCCGCCGCCCGGTGTCATTCCCGAGCCCGGCACCTACGCGCTCTTCAGCTTGGCGTTCGTCGGCTACGTGTTCTATCGACGCCGTCGCGCTTCCTAGCGGTTTATCACGCCCCGTCGCGCGCCCGCGCGACGGGGCGTTTTCGTGTCGATCGCGCATCGCGGCGGTGTAGATTCGGGCGATGGGAAACGTGGGCAAGCGAATCGCGGTGGCGGGCGCCCTCGGCGGGGGCGTGCTGACGGCGGTGTTGCTGGTGCGCTTCGCGCTCGAAGCGGACGGCGGTGCGCGGGGCGACCGCGGCGACGGTGGGACGGACGATCGCGCTTTGGTCGATTCAGTTCGGAACGAGGACGCATCGAGGACGCCCGGTACCCGCTCCGCACCGACGCGCAAGCGCGCAGTGGTACGCGACCGCGCGCAGCGCGTGCCCGTGTGGCGTGGCGATCTGCTCAAGGCGATTGCGGGGCTGGAGGGCGAGAGCGACCGAACCGCCGCGGTCTCGCGAGCGCGCGACATCGAGCGGCTTGCGCGTCTGCTCGGTGCCGACATGGGCGACGCGGCGCGCGACCGGCTGTTGGCGCTGCTGATTGCGGGCGATCATCCGGTCGCACTCCGCTCGATCGGGAATGCGCTGGGCGAGTACGGGGTGCACGCGGAGACGGCGCGGCGGCTTCAGGGGATCTTCGATCAGGTGCGGGGGGATCGCGAAAAACTGCTGCCGGTGTCGCGCGCGCTCGCCGGAACGGGGACGAGTGAAATCGCCGCGGAACTGCTCGATCGACTCGATCTGACGGACCGCCTCGTCGCATTGGAAATCGTGCGCATCGCGGGCTTCGTACGCGGTACGGAGATCGAAGGACGCCTGGTTGCCTTGCTCCGGCAGGATCTGCCCGTCGAGGTGCGCCGCGCCATCGAGCGCGGTTGGCGCAACTCACGCGGGCAGGCGAGCTACGAGGCGCTTCTCGATGGCCTCGATGCAGCGGCTCCGGATGCGCAGGTTTCCTACCTTCGGATCCTCGCCATGTCGAAGGACAGGGCGCACGCCGCGCGCATTCGTCAGGTGCTTGACAGGAGCGGGTCGGCCGCGGTGCAGGTCGCGGCGGTGCAGGCGCTCGCTTCGGTCGGCGACGCGGACTCGGCGCGCCTCGTTGTGGAGATCGCCGTTCGCCGCGGCCCCGCGGCGCGTGACGAGGCGCAGCGGTCGATTCAACGCATACAGGACGAAGGTGGGGTTGTACTCGCCGTGGCGCGGTGGGACGAACTGCGGCCGGTTGGGCGCTCCGGCGTCATGCAGGCCGCGCGGCGCCTCAAGGATCCGTCGCCTGCGTTGCTGGCCGCGGCTCGGTCGGCTCTGACCGACGAATCGGGATCGGTGCGCGGACACGCGGCGCTGCTGCTGGGCCAGCGGGGGCGCGACGAGTTCGTGGCACCGCTGAGGGAGTTCCTTCGTGACAACCCTCATCCGCGTGAGTGCCTCTCCGCGGTGCAAGCATTGCGGGCGATCGGATCCGAGGCCGCGGCGCGCATCGCCCTCGACAACGTCGAGCGGATTCCGGAGGAGATGCGCGCTTCATTCCGCCAACTGCTGGACGCGGATCTGAAGAACGCGGAGTAACAGGGGGGAGCCGAAGCTCCCCCCGATCTGGTGGGATCGTCAGTTGAGCGTGACGGTGAAGGCCGTTGCGCCCACTGCCGTTGAGGTCGCGAGTCCTGCGGGCGTGTTCTGCTCGATCAGGCTGCTGAAGTCGTTGGTAGCGCTCGTGTAGTTGAGGATGTTGAACGAATCGGTAGCCGAGAAGCTGCCGCCCGGATCGAAGACGAGTTCGAGCGTGCCGTCGAGCGCGATGGATGTGTTGAAGTTCATCACGCCGAAGTTGCCGGCGCCCGTGCCGTCGATGCCCACGATCAGATTCGACGTGCCCGAGAGGGTCAACGCGCCGTTCATCGTGAAGATGCAATCGGAGCCGATCGAGAACGTGCCGTCGTTGGCGAAGGCGCCGTTGATGGTGATCGTGCCGCCGCCCGTGCAGCCGATGCTGCCGTTGTTCGTGCGGGTCGTTCCGTTGAATGTGATGTGGTGCCCCGCGCCGTCGCAGTTGACCGTGCCGTCGATGACGTAGTCGCGATAGAAATGGCCGGAGCTGGTGACCGCGTCCACACTGATGCTGGCCCCGATCGTGTAGACGGTGCCGCCGCTGCCGTCGAACCGGTTGAGGGTGCTCGTGCCGGCAAAGTCAACCGCGCCCGTGCCGCCCATCGTCTGGGTGCCCTCGAAGTAGATGTAGGTCCACGATCCGACGGATGAGAGCGTGATCTTGCC
This sequence comes from uncultured bacterium, assembly GCA_965369495.1. Taxonomy (GTDB): domain Bacteria; phylum Planctomycetota; class PLA2; order PLA2; family PLA2; genus JBCDBY01. Next base: position 148 of record CBDURV010000404.1, on the reverse strand, counting down.
GTTGTTGGTGAAACCGTTCTTGAGTCGCAGCCACGCGCCGTTGACGACATTGAGGTCGCCCACCAAAGTGACGCCGTCGAAGCGCGTATTTGAATTCGTGCTGTTGGCGTTGAGGCCGTTGGGGATATCCACCGTGCCGCCGTTGACG
>CBDURV010000403.1:0-4463 GCA_965369495.1 uncultured bacterium | reverse complement strand
CGGCACCTGCTCCGCCTCGATCGCGCGCGCTGTCCGAAAGCGCGCCGCCTGCGCCTCGGCATGAACGCCGGCGTCGGTGCGGCCCGAGCCGAGAATCGATGTGGGCTCGCCGTTGACCTCCTGCGCCGCCTGCTCCAGGACGGACTGGATCGTGGTCGCGCTGGATTGCCGCTGCCAACCGGCGTAGTGCGTGCCGTCGTAGGCGATTCGGATACAGAAAGTTCTCACGCTAGCGGCTTTGGGATTCGCGGGAGGGAGATCAATCCCACGCGCGACGCTGCCGGGACGAGGGAATCTGCAGCGCCTTGCGGTACTTCGTGACCGTGCGGCGGGCGATGTCGAGCCCCACCTTCTTGAGCATCTCCGCGACCTGCTCATCGGAGAACGGGCTCTTCTTGTCCTCGCTCTCGATGAGCTCGCGCACCTTCTCCTTGACCGAGAAGCGGGACATCGACTCCCCGTCCGCGGTTTCGGCGCCCCCGGTGAAGAAGAACTTGAGCGGCACGATGCCGCGCGGCGTCTGCGCCCACTTGTCGGCAATCGCGCGGCTGACCGTCGATACGTGGATACCGACGCGGTCGGCGATCTCCTGCATCTTGAGCGGCTTGAGGTGCGAACGGCCGAAGTCGAGGTAGTCGCGCTGGACCTTGAAGATCTCCTCGCACACGCGCGTGAGCGTGCTCTGCCGCTGCATGATCGCGTCGACGAGCCACTTCGCGCGCTCGAGCTTGTCGCGCACGTAGTCCTTGACCTTGGGGTCGGGGTTGTCCGACAGCATCTTGCGGTACTGCGGGTTGACGCGGATGCGCGGGAAGAAGTTGTCCTCCAGCAGCACCTCGTAGCGCCCGTCGCGCCACTCGACGACGACGTCGGGACGCACATAGGCGTTGCGGTCGCCGCGCAGTCGCCCGGCCGGGAAGGGATGCAGCGTCGCGATCTGCTCCCACAGCCGGTTGAGCTGCGGGATGGTGACGCCGAGGTCGCGCGCCACCTTGGGCCGCTTGTTCTTGCGCATCTCGTCGAGGAACTCGCGGATGATGCGCGCCTTGTAGTCGTAGTCGGGATCCTCGCGATCGAGCTGCAGCAGGAGCGACTCGGCGTGGTCGCGCGCCCCGACGCCCTTGGGCTCGAGTCGCTGGACCATGTTGAGCGCGTCCTCGGCCTCGTCGAGCGAGAACCGTCCGCGCAACTCGGGCGCGTCGAGGATGTCTTCCAGCGTGTAGGGCTCGTACTCCAGCTTGCCGCGCTCATTCTCCCTGTGGCGGCCCAGCAGCCCGTACTCGTTGAGGTTGTAGATGATCTGGCGGCCGATGGTGCGCTGCGCCTCGTTGGGATCGAACAGCACGAACTGGTCGTAGAGGGCGTCGTGCAGACTGCCCCCTTCGGCCGCGGTGTTGTTCATCGCCTCGTCCTTGGCGAATTCGCTCTCCGAACCGCCGGATGCGCGGCGCGCGCCGAAATCCTGCCAGTCGCGGTCGGCGGCGTTCTCCATTTGCTCGAGCCGCTCGAGCGTCTCGCTCACCTCGTCGCGCTCCTTCTGTTCCGACGACAGTTGGCCGTTTTCCTCGGCGCTGGCGGCGGCGACCTCCGCCTCGGGGCGGTACTCCTCTTCGCGCTCCAGCGCCTCGTTCTCCTCCAGGGCGGTTTCGACCAGTTCCTGCAGGCTTAGCGCGGGCAGCTGGAGGATCTCGATCGACTGGATAATCTGCGGCGCCAGCTTGAGCTGAAGCCCGAGTTTTTGTGCCAGTCCGAGTTCGAGTCGCATGATTTTGCCGTGCCTAGAGCCGTTCCTAGTACTACTGCCGTGCGCGATGCGCCGTCCGCATTATAGAACGCACGCCACGCGCGGCAAGCAAGGTACGATTTTTGCGTGCCCGCTATTCGAATGAAGCGCGGCCGCGCAACGCGTCGCCGAGCACGGCGGCGTTCATATGCACGATCTCGCCGCCGCTCGGAATGCCGCGCGCGATGCGCGTGACAGTGATGTCGCGGTCGCCGAGCACGCGCGCCAGCATCGACGCGGTCGCTTCCCCGTCGAAGGTCGGGTTGGTCGCAAGGACCACTTCGCGCACCGCGCCGTCCGCCACGCGGTCCAGCAGCGCCGTGAGGTTCAGATCCTCCAGCCCCACTCCCTCGGCGGGTGCGACGTGCCCGCCCAGCACGTGATACCGACCGCGGAACTCGCCGGTCGCCTCGAGCGCTTCGAGGTCGCGCGACGACTCGACGACGCACAGCACGGTTGCGTCGCGCGTCTCGTCGGCGCAGATCGGACAGGGATCCGACTCGGAGACGTGGCCACAGACGCCGCAGCTCTTGAGCCCCTCGATCGCGCCCAAGATCGCGTCCGCGAGCACGCGCGCCTCCTGCAGGGGACGGCGGACGATGTGATAGCCGATGCGCTCCGCGCTCTTCGGCCCGATGCCGGGAAGCGTCTGAAGCTGTTCGATCAGGTTGCGGAGGACGCCCACGAGAACGGCAGTCGGCTAGAAGGGCATGTTGAGGCCGCCGGTGATTCGACCGGTTTCCTCTTCGTACATCTGGCGCGCCTCGTCCATCGCCGCGCGCACGGCGGCCACCACGAGATCCTCCAACTCCTCGATGTCGTCCGTGTCCACGACGTCGGGATCGATCTTGAGTTGGATGAGCTCCTGATTGCCGTTCGCGTAGGCCACGACGGCATCGCCGCCCGCCTTGCCCTCGACAATGCGGTCCTTGAGATCGTCCTGCACCTTCTTGAGGTCGGACTGCATCTTCTGCGCCTGCTTCATCAGGCCGCCCAAATCACCCATGCCACCTTTTGCCATCGTTCTCCTATTCTCCGCCCTCGGAAGGGTTCGTTCGTTTGACTGCCTCGATGCGGCCGCGGAAGGCGTCAAGCACCTCCTTGACACGCGGGTGCGATCGAATGCGCCCCATCTCCTCCGACGTGAAGCCGCCCTGCTTAGGTTCAGCCGCCGGTGCGGTTTTTTGGGGGGCTTCGGGGGCCTGCGGTGCCTGGGGGACCTGAGGCGGTTGCGATTGCTGGGGAGGCGCCGTCCCGCCCGGAAGCGAAAGCCGCGCACGACCCGATGCCTCAGCGGGCGGCTCGGGCGCAGCCTCCGGCGCGGGTTCCGGCGCAGCGACGGGATCGGGACTCGGCGGTGCGCCAGGAGCTGCGGCCGGCGCGGAAGCACGGGAAATCGGCGCAGCGACGGGATCGGGACTCGGCGGTGCGCCAGGAGCTGCGGCCAGCGCGGAAGCACGGGAAATCGGCGCAGCGACGGGAGCTGGACTCGGAGGCGCGCTATGAGCTGCCGCCGGGGTAGAGGCCCGGGAACTCTCCGCACCGGACGACAACCGTTCTAACCGTTCGACCATCTCCTCCAGATCGCGCACGTCGCCCAGACGCGTCACCGCCAACAGCCCGAGGTCGAGGCTGGCGCGCGCCGCACGCGACTCGCGCGCCGTGTAGCGGTGGCGGGAGAGCAGATCCGCGGCGGCCAGGCACCACTCGATGCCGATCGGCTCGAGTCCGGGACGCGCGGGCTGCCCGGAGGCGCGGCGCACGGCCGTCTCGTGCAGGTCGTCGAACAGCTCCTGCAGCAACTCGACCGGATCGGCGCCGGCATCCACCAGCGTCGCGGCCGAGGTGAGCACGTCACGCATTTCTCCGCCGTAGGCGGCGGCCAGAATGCGCGTCCGCTCTCCGCGCGGCGTACCGCCCAGGATCGCGACGAGGTCTTCCGAGCGCAGGGCGCGGTCGCTGGGCGCGGCGCCGAGCGCCTGGTCGAGCAGCGTTTCGGCATCGCGCATACCGCCCGTCGCGCGCGCGGCGATCTCGTCGAAAACCTCCGGATCGACCTGCGCGCCTTCGGCGGTGGCGATGCGCTGCAGCTTGCCGACGATGTCCTTTTCGGTGATGCGCTTGAAGTCGAAGCGCTGGCAACGCGAACGCACCGTCTCGATCACCTTGGACGGCTCGGTCGTCGCGAAGATGAACATCACGTGCGCGGGCGGCTCCTCGAGCGTCTTCAACAGCGCGTTCCACGCCGTCTTGGAGAGCATGTGCGCTTCATCGACGATGAAAATCTTGCGCGGCGAGCGCTGCGGCAGGTAGCGCGACGAGTCGATCAGCGGCTCGATGTCCTCGACCTTGCGCCTCGACGCGGCGTCGAGTTCGAGCACGTCGATGTCCTGGCCCGTCGCGATCGAGGTGCAGACCTCGCACTTGCCGCACGGGTCGGCGCCCTCGGTCGCCTGGCAGTTGACCGCCTTAGCGAGAATGCGCGCCATGGTCGTCTTGCCCACCCCGCGCGGTCCGCAGAAGAGGTAGGCGTGCGCCAGGCGGTCGCCGTCGATGGCGTTGCGGAGCGTCTGCGCGACGTGCTCCTGCCCCACCACCTCGTTAAAGGTCAAAGGACGGTACTTGCGGGCGAAGACGACGTAGCTCACGGGTTCAAGAGGATAGCCGTTCGCGAGGACGG
>CBDURV010000402.1:0-4464 GCA_965369495.1 uncultured bacterium | reverse complement strand
CGGTCAACGACGGGCTTGGAGACGATCCGGCGCCGCTCGTGTCGGACCCGTTTGGCGCCGGCTGGCTGGTGAAGATCCGCGTCAGCGACGATGCGGGATTCGGCGAGATGATCGACCTCGACGCGTACGAGACGTTGCTGAGCAGCGCCGAAGAGTAGCCCGACCGTCTCAGCTGTCTCAATCTGCCGCGGTTGTGTGCGGCGGGCGGGTTATCGGCGTATGGCAGACAGCATTGGTCTGCTATTGTTCGCTCCGGAGAGAACGTAGAGATGCCGGACGGAATGAGTATCCAAGCGTCGATTGACGTGGCCAGCCTCGAGTCAGGGCCCGAGGACTCATGCGGACGCCGTGATCCCATCGAGCGCAGGGTCCGGGCGACGCCGGTCTTCTCGCGCTACACGTTCTTCGGTCGCCGCCGTGGCGGGCGCCGTATCGACGAGTCGAGCAACATCTACGTCGACCGCTACAGCTTTCGCGAGTGGACGCTCGTGGCGGGAATCTTCTTCCTCTCCATGCTGGATCTGGTCTTCACGCTGATCCACCTCGACGCGGGAGGCCGTGAGGCGAACCCGGTCATGGACTGGTTCCTGGACTGGGGAGGAACCGACGCGTTCTCGGTGGCGAAGCTACTCTTCACCGTCGTGGGCCTGCTGGTCCTTCTGGTTCACGCGAAGTTCGATCGCGTGCGCTCCCTGCTCCGCTTCGCCTTCGGCGTCTACGGCCTGCTCTTCGTGTTCCATCTGTACGTCATGTACGTACGGGTCGCGTAGGTCAGACTCCTCGGAACGCCAAGCTAGCGGTGCGCCAACTCGATCAGCGTGCCGCGGATCGCGGTTGCGGCGCGGCGGCTGGGCTCACGTCGATAGGCGTCCATGAGGCTCTCTTGTACGCCTTCGAGAGTCGCGCGGCAGCGCATGATGTAGAGCACGCGCATGCGCGTCAGTTCGCTCGGTGAGCGTTCGAGCGTCCGGAACAGGGCAGGCAGCAGGCGCGCGTTCACGCCCAGTTCCCCGGCCGCGGCGGCGCGTCCCTGAATCGGACCGAGCATCGCTTCGTCGCCATCGCGCAGGCGCTGCGCCACCGCATCGACGCCTTCTTCGTCATCGAAGTCGAGCAGGTGCGCGGCCGCCGTCGCGCGCGTGCGGGGCACGTCGCTCGAAAGGTCCGCGAGGATCAGCGGCAGCACCGGACGGAAGCGCATCTTCACCAGCGCGTGAATCAATCGAGCGTGCCCCTCGCTCGCGTCGCGGTGGCGCGCCAGCTCCAGCACGTCCGGCATGACCTCCGGCACGGGGTAGTTCGGATGAATCGCGAAGCGGATCGCCTGCCGCTCCATCTCGTTGTCGCCGCTGCGGATCGCCGTGCGTAGCGCCTCGATGATGCGCGGGCGTTCGCCTTCATGGCGTGAGAGCCAGAGGATGGGCCGCAGATCCTCGAAATGGACGCTCTTGACGTAGTCCCACAACAGATCGCGTACCTGCGGGGCGTCGAGCCAGCGCGTGGCGAGCACCTGCAACGCGCTTACGTAGGCCAGGTTCCGTTTGTCGGGTTCCTGCTTCACGAGCTCTTCACAGACCTGGCGCAGGCGCGGATCGTCGGAGTCGTCGGCGGCGTAGATGATGGCCGTCCAGGCGGCGTCGAGATTCTCGCGCTCGACGCCCAGGCGATGCAGTTCCAGCAGGCGGTCGACCATGCTCTCGTCGCCCAGTCGCAGCAGCGTCGAAGCGGCGACGATGCGACCGAGCAGTAGGTCGCCCTCCAGCGCCCGGCGCAGGATCGGCTCGAGTCGGCGCGCGCCTTCGCGACGGTTGGATGGCTGCTCGCGGCCCGCGTAGCCGCGCGTCTGGGTGAGCACGAACTGCTTGAGGTAGACGTCCGGCTCTTTTTCGTCGGGCGGCAGCGATTCGTATTGCGCCAGCACCACGCCGACCTCGCCCAGCCAGAGCAGGATCGCGACGGCGGGCTTGCGCATGTCATGCGGGTGGTCGCTGCGTTCGAGTTCATCGACGCAGTACGGCACCACCCAGGGGCGCGGTTCGTGCGTGAAGAGCGTGAAGAACTTCTTGCGGTACTCCTCGCCGGGTTGGGCGCCCGGAGCGGTGGGCGGAATGTTCGCGGGATCGAGCCAGTACTTGGCGAACGGCTCATAGAGCGGGTGGAGGCGCGACTCCGGGATTTGCTCCAGAAGCTGGAGCGTGTTGATCATCGTGTTGGGCGCGGCCGCGTAGATCGGAAAGCGCGCGGGATCCATCACGTAGCCAAGCGCGGATTCCCCGCGCCGCTCCAATCCGGCCTGGCCGAAGATGCGCCACTCGGGAATCGAGGCGTCTCCCAGGTTGATCGACCGCCCCGAGCGCATGAGGTCGAAGAAGTAGGCGTTTTTCTCCTCGTCCGAGGGTTGCGGGAGGTCGAAGGCGGCGCGGCGAACTTCGGGGCGCTTGCGCTCGGTTCCCGTGCTGCGCATCCAGAGTGCCGCGACTACGCCGAGGGCGATCAGCACGACTACGACCGGCGCGGCCTTCACGACGTTTCTGCCTCGGTCTCGGCGGTCGATGATCCTGCCAATCCATCGGAGACCGGTCCGTCGGGCCGCTGGGCCACCTTGAAGTTGCCGTCGAAGTGCACCTGCCACTCCTCCAGCAGGCTTCCCGCCGAGCGTTGCACGTCGATGCGGGAGCGCTCCAGGACCGTCTGCGCCTGGAGCAGGCGCAGCGCCGCATTGACCGTGTTCTCCTCGAGACGCGCGACGTCGAGCACGGTCGCGCTGCCGCGTTTCAGGCGCAGTCGCTCTCCCTCCAGCGCCACGAGGCTGGCCGCCAGCTCCTGACGGCGCACCGTGATCTCGCGCATGGTGGTGCGCAGGGTGCGGTGCGACAGGCGGACCTCGGAGACGATTACGTTGACCTTCTCGCGCCGGTCCACGCGCGCGCGCTCCAGGCGAAGTTGCGACTGGCGCAGCGCGGCCCGCGCCTCGCGGCGACCGATCGGCCATTCCATCCGCAACACGCCGCGCACGGAGGGCGCGACACCGTCGAAGATCTCGGTCACGGCATCGGCGGGCGTGCCGGTGACGCTGGCCCAACTCACGCCCGCGTCGAGATCGAGCCGAATGCGCAGGTTGTTGCGCGCCTGCACGACCTGCTCCTGCAATCCGGCGATGTCGCTGTCCACCTTGCGCAGATCGTTGCGACGCCCGAGCGCCTGTTCGACGAGGTCTCCCAGCAGTCCGACTTGCACGCTGTCCCGGAGTTTGCTTTTCGCGAGCAGGCGAACCGCATCATCGGGGCCGCCTGTGAAGGGGAGAATCAGGCGGCGCAGCGTGTCCGACGCGTTCGCGGCATCGAGTTCGCCGGAAATCAGGTCCGCTTCGCGGCGCAATCGCTCCGCCTCCGCCTGCGCCACCGAGAGCACGGTCGCGCGGCCGATTTCCGGCTGCAGCTTGCGCCGTTCGACGCGCTCGATGTCCTGCGCCACCTCCAGCGCCTTTTTCTGCACGCGGATGCGCTCCTGGAGGAAGACGAGATTCCAGTAGGCGTTGGAGATCTCCTGGATGAGTTGCGAGGCGCGGTCCATCAACTCCCAGCGCGCGGCCTCCGATGCCGCCTTGCTGGCGCGCAAGCCCGACTCCTGCACCGCGCGTCCGCGGCCGCGCAGGAGCGGGACCGTCAGGGAGACATCGAGGTTCGTGTCGTAGGCGGGATTGATGCTCGCGAAGCTGGAGTTGGTGAACGTGCGGTCGTTGCGCCAGCGGATACCCAGCGTCGGACCCTCGCGAAAGGTCTTGGTCAGGCCGAGCACGAAGTTCGCCGATTGGGTGTCTAGGACGTCGGCGCCGGCGAGATCCGTGCGGGAGGGCGACAGCGTGTCCGCCATGCCGAACTCGGAGTCGAGCGACCAGTCCCATGCGGCGTTTTCGCGGGCGACCTGCAGGCGAGCCACCAACGCGTCGAAGCGCGCGCTGCGAATGCCGAGGTTGTAGGCGAGACCCAGTTCGATCGCGTCGGAAATGGCGATGCGGCGGACGCGATCCTCGCCGGCCCCTTCGGGCTGCTGCTCCGGCGCGGTCTCCTCATCGGCGAACAGCATCGCGGCCATGGCGAACAGCAGAATGGGAATTCGCATGGACTCAGCGCTTTCGACTGCGTTCGGCAAGCAGGCTGTCGATCAGGGATTTTGCCGCCGGCGAGGCGTTCGGACGGTACGCATCGAGGGCGCTCATCGCGTCCGCCGTGTCGATGCGCCCGAGCGCCTGCACGGCGGCCTGTTCGAGTGCGGGATCGCGCAGGCGCTTGGCGATCGGCGCGACCGCATCGGGATCAGCCTTGACCCCCAGCGTGTGGATCATCGCGCGAGCGGCATCCGTGTCCGTCTCTTTGGCGAGCGCGGCGCGCAGGAGCGGGCGACACGAAGGGCCGCCGTCGCGGGAAAGGGCGCCGGCGGCACTCTCGCGAATGATCGGCTCCG
>CBDURV010000401.1:0-4469 GCA_965369495.1 uncultured bacterium | reverse complement strand
CCCGAGGGCGAGCGAGCTTGTGTGTGGCAAGCCGCGCCGACGACGGCTGTATCAGGCAATACTGCTTCGTTGGCGCGGCGCAGCCCACGCGCAAGCGCAGCCGGCCGGAGCCAGATGGATTGATTCACAGCCTCTCAGCTCAATCTGGGCGTCAGCGCCAGCACCCCCGGCGCCCGCGCCCTCTACGAATCGGTCGGATTCGTCGTCTGGGGCACCGAGCCGCGCGCCATGCGGGTCGATGGCGAGTACCACGACGAGCTGTTCATGGCGCTAAAACTGGACGGCTGAGAATTCTCGCGCCCCCTAAGGGTTCGGTGCGTATTCGGGTGCGTCCCCCACCCGTATACTGGCCCAACCCCCATGCCCCCCCAACCTCAAGACACTCCGGCAGAAACCAACCCGGCCCAAGAGACCTCGTCCCACGACATCCAGGCTGCCGAGCGGCTCACGGAGGCATACGGCGTCATCCGCAAGGAGCTCTCCAAGCAGATCATCGGGATGGACCGCGTCATCGACGAGATGCTCATCTGCATCTTCAGCCGGGGCCACTGCCTGCTCGTGGGCGTGCCCGGTCTCGCCAAGACGCTGCTCATTTCGTCGCTCGCCGATACGCTTTCGCTCTCCTTCGCCCGCATCCAGTTCACCCCGGATCTCATGCCGGCGGACATCACCGGCACCGAGGTGATCCAGGAGGACAAGGCGGCCGGCACGCGCGCGTTCAAGTTCCTCAAGGGCCCCGTGTTCGCCAACGTGATCCTGGCCGACGAGATCAACCGCACGCCGCCCAAGACGCAGGCCGCGCTGCTCGAGGCGATGCAGGAGCATCAGGTCACGGCGGGCGGCCGCAAACACCCGCTCGACGAGCCCTTCTTCGTGCTCGCCACGGAGAACCCGATCGAGCAGGAGGGCACCTACCCGCTGCCCGAGGCGCAACTCGACCGCTTCATGTTCAACGTCAAGGTCGAGTACCCGTCGTCGGAAGAAGAGCTCGAGATCATGAAGCTCACGACGAGTACCGCCGTGCCCAAGCTGGACAAGGTGCTCGACGCGAAGCAGATCATGGACCTGCAGGAGACGGTGCGCCGCGTGCCGATCGCCGATCCGGTTCTGCAGTACGCGGTTCGGCTCGTGCGCGCGACGCGCCTCGACACCGACGACGCGCCCTCCTTCATCAAGGAGTCGCTCGCCTGGGGCGCCGGCCCGCGCGCCACGCAGAACCTCATCCTGGGCGGCAAGGCGCGCGCCCTGCTGCAGGGCCGCTTCTACGTGTCGGCCGACGACATCCGCAGCGTCGCGCACCCGGTGCTGCGCCATCGCCTGATTACGAACTACACCGCGGAAGCGGAGGGCCTGACCTCCGACGCGATTATCGATCGACTCCTCGAGACGGTTCAACCCGCCGAAGACGATGGCGGAAAACTCCCGGAAGTATTTGGATCCTGAAGTCCTCAAGTCGATCTCCGGCCTTGAACTCAAGGCGCGGCTGATCGTAGAGGGTTTCGTATCCGGCATGCATCGTTCGCCGTTCCACGGGTTCTCCGTGGAATTCGCGGAACACCGCGAGTACGTGCCCGGTGACGACGTGCGTTTCGTGGACTGGAAGGTCTACGGCAAGTCGGACCGCTACTACATCAAGCAGTACGAGGAGGAGACCAACCTCCGCTGCTGGATCCTGCTGGACACGTCGGAGTCGATGTCCTTCCAGTCGGAGGCGATGTCGAAGATCGACTACGCGCGCCACTGCGCGGCCGCGTTGGCGTATCTCGTCTCGCAGCAGTCCGATGCGGTGGGCCTGGTCACGTTCGACGACGAGGTGCGCGAGGTCATTCCCCCCGCGTCGAGCACCGGCCACGTGCGCATGCTGATCAAGACGCTGGCGGAGGCCGAGACGCGCGGCCGCACGGATATTCGCGATGCCATCAACCATGCCGCCGAACGGCTTGGCCGGCGCGGCGTGGTGGTGATCATCTCCGACCTGCTCGATTCGTCCGACGCGGTGCTGAGCGCGATTCGGCGCCTGCGCCACCAGAACCACGAGGTGATCCTCTTCCACCTGCTCGACCACGAGGAGCGCACCTTCCCCTTCGAGCGAATGATTCGCTTCGACGGCCTGGAGGGCATGCCGACGGTCACCGCCGACCCCGCCGCGCTGCGCCTCCAGTACCTCAAGGAGCTCGAGGACTTCACCCGCAGCATCAAGCACGGCTGTCTCGGCACCGGCGCCGACTTCGTCGAGCTCGACACGAGCATGCCGCTCGACGTCGCGCTCAGCTCCTATCTCGCCTCGCGGAGCCACCGGCGGTGATGCTGGTTTCCGGAATCTTGGCTTCCAGCTTGTTGGCGTTCGCGCACACGGGTCTGCTCTGGCTGGGCGCGGGTCTCGTCACGGTCCCGGTCGTGATCCACCTGCTCTTCCGCCGCCGCTACCGCATCGTCAAGTGGGCGGCGATGGAATTCCTGCTGGCCGCGCTGCGCAAACAGAAGCGCCGCGTGCAGTTGGAGAACCTGATCCTGCTGCTGCTGCGTTGCGCGATGATCGCGCTGCTGGCACTCGCGCTCGCGCGCCCCGCGGTCGTCTCCACGGCGCTCGCGCCCCTGGGGAGCTCCGCGCGCGGCGTCGTGCTGGTGCTCGACAGCTCGCTCTCCACCGATGCGCGCGCGAGCGGACGACGCACCCTCGACCGCATTCGCGAACGCGCCCGCAGCTTCCTGCAGGAGCTGCCCGACGGCAGCGAAGTGACGGTGATCGCGACGCGCGACGACCTCGCCGGGGGCGGCCCCGCCGCGCTTGTCGAAGGCGCCGCTCCGGACCGCGCCCGTGACCGCGTCGAACGGCAACTGCAGATCGGCTACGGTCCCAACGACCTCGCCGAGGTGCTGCGCTTCGCGCGCGGCAAGCTCGACACCGTGCATGGCCGTCGCGGCATCGTGCTCATCACCGACCTGCAACACCGCGATTGGGCGGCCGAAGAGGGTCGGCGCATCGAGGATCTCCACCGCAGCCTGTTGGCGCTTTCGCAACGCAGCGGCGACGACCCGGTACCGGTGACCGTACTGGCGGCCGGCGCGCCGCAACCCGACAACGTCGCGGTCAAGGCTCTCACGATCGAGAGCGGCCGCGCCGCGTTCGCCGGCACGACCGTCGGGCTCAACGCGACGCTGGTCAACTACGGACGCGAAGAGGCGAGCGGCACGCTCACGCTCTATACGTCTGCGGAGTCCGGGCCGGGGAACGCGGGAGGCTGGGAGAAACGCGACCCGGTTCACACGGTGAACATTCCGCCGACGCTCGTCGCCGGCGAGTCGCGTCCGTACTTCGTCGATCTCTTCGTGCCGCTCGCCCCCGACCAGACCGGCCCCACCCGCTTCAAGGTCGTCTTCCGACCCGATCGCGGCCCCGCCGACCGCCTGCCGGCCGACAACGAACGCTACCTCGCGCTCGACGTCCGGCCGCCGGTCCGCATCCTGCCGGTGCGCAGTTTCCGCGGCGCGCTCGAACTGCTGCGCGATATCGACGGCATGAAGGTGCTCTCCTTCCTCAATCCGATTTCGCCCGAGGAACTCGCCACCTTCGACTTGGCACGCGTGGATGTCATCGTCTGGGCGGACGCGGATTTCCACGAACTCGATGACGCGGGTGCCGAAGCGATGCGCTCCTTCGTGGCTCGCGGCGGCGGCCTGCTCGCCTACCTCGGCGACTTCGCCCGGCCCGCCGCGCGCATCAACTCGCTCTACCACCGCGAAGACGGCTCCGGGCTCTTTCCCATGCTGCTCAAGGACGGCGAACCGGTGCGTGTCATCGAAGGCGGCGCCCCCATTCGCATCGACCTCGAAGCCGCGGACCGGGACGGCCGGGGCCACCCACTCTTCCGCGAGACCGCGGGCTTCGCCGGTTCGCCCGCTTACGTGTCGTATCGCGCCGTCAGCGAGTTTTCCGAGAAGTCCGTGGTCGCGCGTTACATCACCGAAGAGGGCGATCCCGCGGTGCTGGAACATCGCCACGGCCTCGGCCGCGTCGTGATCGTCACGACCACGCCCGACCCGCGCGGATTCGACATCGACGCGAGCCTGCTGCCGCCGGTGCTCTTCTTCAACGTCGCGCACTACCTCGTCGCGTTCGACCCGGCACGCCGCAACGTGATCGCCGGCGAATCGGTCGCCATCCCGCTGGTCAAGGGCGCACGGCGCATCAGCATCGCGCCCCCCACGGGCGCCGGTGGAATCCTGGAAGAGCCGGTGGCCGCGGATGCGGAGAGCTTCCCGTTGACCGACACGATGCGCCCCGGGTTCTACAAGGTGACCGTGCGCGCCGTCCCCTCCAGCGACGACGCGATCGCCCACGACCGCGTGCACCTGGTGGCGTCCAACATGGATCCGAGCGAATCGGATCTGCGCCCGATCCAGCACTCCGAAATCGAACGGCTCTACCCGCGAACGACGTTGCGCTTCGTGGAGAGCATCGATCAGCT
>CBDURV010000400.1:0-4474 GCA_965369495.1 uncultured bacterium | reverse complement strand
ACCGGTGAACTCGACCGCTTCAACGTCGATGAGGTGCGCGCCGTCGTGGATGCGGCGATCAAGGGCGGCGAAAGGCGCGTGATCTTCAACCTCAAGGGGCTGAAGTTCATCGATTCGGGCGGCCTCAGCTACCTCATGGACATGCGCAAGCGCCTGCCCGCGCTGGGCGGCGAGTTCGTCATCTCCGAGCCGTCGCAGCTCTTCCGCTCCACCGTGTCGGCGCTCAAAGCGGAGGAACTCTTCCGCATCTTCCCGTCCGACGACGAAGCGCAGCGCTACTTGGGCGGCTAACGAGCCAAGTTCCCTACCTAGCGGGCCCGGAACGTCGCCGACGGCGCCTGCGGGTGCCGCTGGGCTGGTTGCCCGCCTGGTTGCTCGCCGGTGTTTCCTGCCGGTCGCGCGTGGGGCGCTGCTCCGTCTTCGCCGCTGCGCGCGCGCGGTCTTCCGCCTTCTTGGCGCGATGGGCGGCGAGGCGCTCGCCGATCGGGATTTCGAGCTTCTCCTCGATCCGGGCGCTGTAGTTGAAGCCATCGACGCGCTTGCGCGGCAGCTTCTTCTTCACCGCGCGCTCGATCTTGCGCAGGTCGTTTTCCTCTTCGGGCGAAACGAACGTGAACGCTTCCCCGGTCGCCTCGGCGCGCGCGGTGCGGCCGACGCGGTGGATGTAGTCCTCGGCCACCTTGGGCACGTCGAAATTGACGACGTGGCTGAGCGCCTCGACATCGATGCCGCGGGCGGCGATGTCCGTCGCGACCAGCACGCGGTACTTGCCGTTCTTGAAGCCGCGCAGCGCTTCGGTGCGTTGGGGCTGGGACCGGTTGCCGTGGATGCGCTCCGCCTCGATGCCGTGCTTGACGAGGAACTTGGCGACGCGGTTGGCGCGGTGCTTGGTGCGGGTGAAGACGAGCGCCTGCTCGAGATCGTGGTGTTCGAGCAGGTGCAGCAGCAGGCCGGTCTTGCGCTCGGCGGGTACCGGGACGATCGCCTGCGTGATGCCGGTCGCGGGCGCGGCGGTGCGCTGGAGCGCGATCGTGGCCGGGTCGACCAGCATCTCGCGCGTGAGCTTGATGATTTCCGGCGGCATGGTGGCGCTGAAGAACATCGTCTGGCGCTCGCGCGGGATCTGCTTGAGGATGCGGCGAATGTCCGGCAGGAAGCCCATGTCGAGCATCCGGTCCGCCTCGTCGAGGACGAGATACTCGAGGCCGTCGAGTCGCGCATACGGGTACTGGAAGTGGTCGAGCAGGCGGCCGGGGCAGGCGACGAGCACGTCCACGCCGCGGCGGAATGCATTTTCCTGCGGGCGCATGCCCACGCCGCCGTAGATGGCGGCGCCGGTGATCTTGGCGTGAACCGAGAGGTCTTGGAGGTCTTCGAGAATCTGCGCGGCGAGTTCGCGTGTCGGTGTGAGGATCAGCGCCCGCGTGGTGCCGCGCTTCTTGCCGATGATGCCGTTCAGCATCGGAAGCAGGAACGCCGCCGTCTTGCCGCTGCCGGTCATGGCGGTGGCCAGCACGTCGCGCCCCTCCAGTGCGGCCGGAATGGCCTTTTCCTGAATAGGCGTCGGGCGCTCGTACTTGAGCTTTTTGATCCCCGAGACGAGCTTGGGGTGTAGATCGAGGGCAGCAAAGGGCACGGTCGGAGTCACTTCCTGGGGGTAATTCCCGCGGGGGTTCGTCAACAACGTCGAACCGTCCGGCGCACGGGTGGCGCGAAGGGGGACATTGTAGGGCCTATAGCTAGGCTCGGCCGAGGGCTGGGCCAACATGAGCCCGTGCGCCCGCGTGCACACCCAGAAGTGCATCCATCGAGCTTAAGTCGTTGTACCCCAGTCGGTTACGACGGAGTCGGAACTCTCTCGGAGAGCGTTAGGGGGTGAGGAGTTCGGCTAGGACTACGGTGGCGAAGGAGCCGGAGGGCAGCGTGAATCGCACGCGGTAGGCGGTTTCGTCGATCGGTTCGAGGCAGACTTCGCGCAGCGGAATGCGCAGGGAGCGCCGCAATCCCTTCATGTGGAGCCCCTGTTCCGTCTTGAACTGCTTCGGCAGCAGGCCGGTCGAATCGAGCACTTCCGCCTCCATTTCGCCGGGTTTTCCACCGGGGGCGGTCATTCGGCTGCCATACATCGGCCCGCTCGGCGAAACTTCGAAGGCGGTGCAGCGCGGCTGTTCCAGATCCGCGTCCTCGACCCGGAAGACGCGGCCGCTGCGGTGCAGATAGGCCAAATCGCCCTCCAGGAGCTGGTCGATCGTCTCCAGGCGCTGCACCAGGATGCGGTTGAAAAGCCACGACTGGAACGAAGAGGCGTAGATCTGGCGCATGCGCTTGGGAATGGCGCGCACTGCCGTTTCGACGTCGCCGAAGCGCACGAGCGCGCCGAGCGCCTTTTTTTCCGCCCGCTTCTTGATCGGCATCGAGTCGTAGGCGGCCTCCAGCTTGCCTTCGTCGTAAAGCCGCCGCGACTCGAGGATGCGTTCGTCGAGGGTCGTCCCCGGCGGGCCGCCCAGCATGCGGTCGAGAAAGCCCTGATAGTCGCGGCGCAGCAGCGCCTGGCCGTAGAGGTGCCCGTCGCCCCGCACCCCGAACCGCTGCTCGCCGTAGTAGTTGGGAACCCCGCGGCGCAGCAGGACATCCATGATCGCGCGGGCCCGCGGCAGGGAGCCGGGCTCAGCGTTACGCACGACGATATCGAAGCGATTGCCACGCAGGTGCCCGAGCTTCAGGCGGTTGGTGTGTCGGCGCGCCTCGCCCAGTTCGAGGTTGGGCAGGCGCACCGCCTCGACCGCCTCCTCGGTGACGCCGAAGATGCTGATCCACTGGCTCGTAACCGCGCGCGCGTCCTTGAGCCCGGCATAGGTGACGTAGCGCTCGGGAATCCCCAGGCGCTCCGCCACCTGCCGTACCGCCTCGAAGGTGGCGATGCCCCGCTTGCGCAGCCTCGCGAAGACGTGCTCTCCCTCGCCGCAAGGCGCGTAGAGCGGAATTTCGTCCACGCGGAAATCCTCGGGGCACTCCTTGATGACACCGCCCGTTCCGGGCATGTGCGCGGTAATGCAGGGGCGTTCCGCGGCACTCACCAGCTCGCCATCCGATCGGTCGCTGTCCACTGGCCGAGTGTACCTGTCCGGGTACCATTCACCCGTGCCGCGGCTGCTCCTGATCCTCATCGTTGTTACCGCCGGCGCGGTCGGCGGCTGGTACGTCCTGCGCGACCGCGCGTCTCCGCCCCCGGACCCCCTTACTTCTACGACGGTCCATGAGCTCCCGGGCCAAGCCGGCTTCATCGGCTCCGAAGCGTGCAAGGTCTGCCACGAAGATCGCCACGAGACCTGGCTGGATACCGCCCACGCCTACTCGTTGCGCTCGCCGACGTCCGATGTGATCGAGGGCCGCTTCGACGGCAAGACGATCGACGCCCAGTACTTCACCGCTACGCCCTACATGAAAGACGGCCGCTACTTCGTTCGGATCGAAGGGAAGGACAGTCGCCCGGACGGCGATCACGAGGTCACGCGGGTCGTGGGGCGCTCGTTCGTGCAGGCGTACCTCGCCACCAACAAGACGGGGCGCTGGCCGGTCATGCCGATCTGTTGGAGCCTGGAATCCAGGGAATGGAAACTGACGCACCTCGTGCTTTCCGATATCGCCGGCCACGTCGGTGCGATTCCCGACGACTACGACACGCGGACCCACATCTTCAACCACGGCTGCGGGCAGTGCCATGCGACCGACTATGACGTCGGCCACGATGTGAGTACCGATCGACTCGACTCGAAGTTCCTCGAGGGCGCGGTCGCTTGCGAATCCTGCCATGGTCCGGGCTCGGTTCACCAGCAGCACCACGAACAGGATGAGTACTATCCGGACTACAAGTGGCCGGCGCGCCTCCTCGATCCGAAACGGGATCTCGACGCGCGCCAGGTGCTGGATTCGTGTGGCCGATGCCACTACCTGCACGAATGGGACTTCGCCATCGACGCCGACCCGCGCGTCAGCTGGGATCAGATCGCGACGAGCTACAACCGGGACTCGTCCGGCTTCCTGCTCGACGGACGTCTCTCCGGCCTCTCCTATCACGGCAGCACCCAAAGCCAGAGCCCCTGCTACCTCAAGGGGGAGATGAGTTGCCTGAGTTGCCACCGCATGCACGGAGGCAAGAAGTGGGCGATGAAGTGGGACGGGCGCAGCAACAAGCAGTGCACGCAGTGCCACGACGCCGACGAACACGGCGAGCCGCACACGCACCACCCCGAAACCGTCGCGTGTGTGGATTGCCACATGCCGCGCTTCCTCGATGGCGCGCTGCATTTTCTGCGGGACCACGCGATTCGCGCGCCGGATCCGGCGCTCACCGAGAAATACGGCGCCTCGCGCGCGCCCAACGCATGCAACCGGTGTCACGTAGACAAGGACGTGGCGTGGGCGCGTGACGCGCGCCACAAGTGGTGGGGCGAGGGCGACCCCCAGCGCCACC
>CBDURV010000399.1:0-4484 GCA_965369495.1 uncultured bacterium | reverse complement strand
CTGAAGTTGTAGTCGTCCCCGAACATCGCGCGGTACTGGAGAAAGAGCCTCCACGCCTGCCTCAGATCGCCGTTCGCCTCGAGCAGCTTGCCGTGAATCATGGCCGCCTTGAGCCACGCGTTGCCGTGGAGCAGGGCCATCGCATTGGGTCCGCCGTCCGTCGTGCAGAGCTCGCGTGCGCGGTCATAGGCGTAGAGCGCAGTGCGCAGGTGGTTCTGGTACCCGAGCACGAGCCCCATGTTCTTCCAGTGGACCGGTCGCTCGGGTTCGGCCCTGATCTGTTGACGCAGCAGCCGCTCGGCGAGACCGAACTCGTTGTCCATCTCGTACGCGCCCGCCTTGTTGGTGAGCAGCGTGCGACGGATGCTCTTCGAGCGCGCCCACTTGAGTCCCTTGTCCCAGAACTCCTGCGCAAGCGTGTAGCGCTCGGCGCCAAAGGCCGCGGCCCCCAACTGCATATAGGAACGCGCGATGAGATCAGCGCACAGTTCGACGTGCCAGCGGCGCTGCACGAGCTGCTTGAGTTCGTCGATCGCGCCCGCCGTGTCGCCGCGGGCGCGCAGATACTCGCCGGTCGCGAACTTGGTCGCCGCGCGGGAGAAGTCGACCATGTCACGGTCGGACTCGCCGGTACGCCTCATGGCGCCGACCATTGCGGCGAAGTTCTGATGAATCTCGATCAGAACCTGTTCGATGAACTCCAGGCCGAGCCCATCGATCCGCTGTTGTTCCGCCGGGGAGACGCCTTGCGCCCTCATTTCGTGCAGCGTCTGAATGAGGGTGCCGCGGTTCATGGACGCCTTGAGGCAGCGGTTGAACCCGCGGTGGAAGAAGGCGCGCCAGTTGTTCCGATCCTTCTGAATCGCCTCCCCCATCTTGAGATAGGCCAGGTCGAGCGCTTCTTCCTCGGTCTTTCCCGGGGGCGGATGAGTCTGCAGGTGGATCGCGTCGGCGAGTATCTGCGCGCTTGCCTTCTTGTTCCGGTTCGAGGACTGCGCGGCAACAAGTCCGGCAAGGAGAGCGAGAATCGTCAGGGTGCGCAGCATCTGGGCGTTTCAGCAGTCTAGATTGAACTGCTACCGATGAACGCGCGATGCCAAAAATCCCCGAGCGGCGAGGCCGCCCGGGGGGGCATATGTCGCGAATCGCCCGAGGGTTTCGATCAGGGCATTTCTGAAGGAAGGAAGATGTGGGTTACGGGCAACTCGCTTCCCCCATTGTGCCTCCCGATCCCCCCAGCTGCATTGCATTTTGGCTGCGCGTGTCGTAAACCCTGACGACTCAAGTTGTTAGGCTAGATACCGAAAAGTCGGTATCGACGGCACTGGCCCAGTAGAAGCGACCCCGCAAATCGCATGGCATCGCGCAAGGACATCGAGCTCGCCTCCCTCCTGTTCCGGAGCGGCATTCTCTCCCAGGAGGAGATCCAGAGTGCCCTCGGACACCAGGGCAAACTGCTCACCGAGGGCAAGGTGGTCACGCTGCTCGACATTCTCGCGGAGCGCAGCCTGATTCCCGAAGAGGCGATCGCGACCTTCGACGAAACCCCGCTCGACAAGGTGCAGCCTTTTCCCGACTACGAGCTGTACGAGGAGATCGGCGAGGGCGCATCGGCCCGGGTCTACCGCGGCATCTACAAGGCGCGCCAGCTGCCGGTCGCCGTCAAGGTTCTCCTGCCGGAACAGGAACTCATGCGCAAGCCGCTCAAGCGGTTCATGCGCGAGGCGCATCTGCTCTGCAAGCTGCGCGATCCGAACATCATCCGCGGCTACGAGGTGCGCAAGATCGAGGGCTGGCGCTTCCTGTCGATGGAGTGGTTTCCCGGCAGCACGGCACTCGAGCTGATCGAGAAGCGCGGGCGACTCGACGGACCCACCGCCGTTCACGTCGCGGCCCAGATCGCGCGCGCGCTCTGCTGCCTGCACGACAACCGCATCGTTCACCGCGACATCAAGCCGGGCAACGTGCTCGTCGATGACGACTGGAACGTCAAGCTGATCGACCTGGGACTCTGCCGCGAACTCGACAATCCGTCGAGCGACGAGACGGAGGCAACCACGGTCGGCACGGTCGGATACATCTCGCCCGAGCAGGCCAAGGGCGCGCAGGATCTCGATGTGCGCACCGACATCTACTCGCTCGGCGTGTCGCTCTACCACATGGTGACCGGCGATGTGCCGTTCACCGGTGACGACGATTTCGAGGTGATGAGCAAGCAGATCATGCAGCGCATCGGTTCGGACGAACTCAAGCGGCTCAACATCTCTCCCAACGTCCACTACGCCATCGAGAAGATGATGGCCAAGGACCGGGACATGCGCTACCAGCACCCGCAGGAGATCGTCGACGAGTTGGAAGTGTTCCTGAAGTCGGTCAACTTCGAGATCATTCCCATCGCGCGGCCGCCGGACCAGCAGGGCGATGCGACTCCGTCGAAGAGCGGGCCGATCGTGGCGCCCAAGCGCGGCAAGAAGAGTTCGAAGAAGATCGAACTCAAGTCGAAGCGCAAGCGCGCCGGCGGCGACGTCAAGCCCACAAGGCCCATCTCGCGCCGGAAACGATACCGATAACGCTCGCTTCGCTCGCGGTGCCTTGGGCCTTGGGCCTTGGGCTTTGCGCCGCAACTATGGCAGCCACTCGCGCATGCATTGGTTTGGGGCATCGAAGGTCCAAGTGCGTGCCCCACGACGTTCGAGGCCCCGTACCAAGTCGCTCGCGGGCGGTCGGCCTGGTCGTTTCGCACAGCTCATAGCCCAAAGCCCAAGGCCGAACTCGAGCGGCCCTACTTGGCGAGGATGGCGGACTCGAGGATCGCAAGCAGGCTGGCCTTCTCGCTGAACCAGCGTTTGACCGACGCAATGCCGATCACGGCGACGTATCCGCCGTCGCGGCGCAGGATGCGGACGACCGCCTGCATGCGCTCGCTGCCCTGCCGCAGTTCGATCCGCTGTGTGACGGCGCCTTCCGATTCGCGCGCGGGGCCGATGCGGCCGATCCAGTCGTACGACTTCCCCATCGTGCGGAGCAAGTCACCCACGAGCGCGGCGTTGTCCCCTTCCTGGTCGGCGAACGCATGCACTTCGACGCGCGAGAACGTGGACCGATTCTCGATCTGCATGAGCAGTCCGCGTGTCACGGGATTGAGGCTCTCGATCCAGATGACATCCGGCGCGCGCAGCGACATGCCACCCGGCAGGTGATGCACCGTGCGCGAACGATCGCGCGGCGTGAGCGGATGCAGCTTCGCCTCGGTCGCCATTTCGAGCGGGTTGCCGGTCGCGTTCACCTCGATCGCGAGGGCCACGCGGGCGGCCGTCGTCGGAAGCACGCGGCCATCCCAACCACCGGCAGGGAGCGGCGAGCCGGTCGCCTCGAAACGACGCTGTTCGGCAAGCCCTGTGCGCGGATCGAGTACGGCGGCAACCCGTGCCCGGCCCGTCGTGCGCGCGGTTGACCAGACCGGCAGCGGCAGCGACACACCGTCCGTCCAGCTTGACGAGCGCGTGTGCAAGACGCCGTTGCGCCGGTGTTGGCGCACGTGGCGATCGCCGACGAACTGGCCGCTCCAGACCTCCATGCCGCCCGGCACCGTCTCCATCCAGAGGTACTCGCGCGGTCGGCCGGCGCGATCGACAATCTCGACCCGGCGGCGATCGCGGCGCGGAAGGTCCCCGGAGGGCAGGTAGGTGCGTTGCTCCTCGACTTGGATGAGTTCGCCGCGCTCCCAGTGCAGCACCCGGCACCAGCCCGCGACGCTCCCGTTGCGCATCAAGAAACTCCACTCGTCCCGCAACACCTTGCGGGTGGCGGCGGCGGGGCGATCGGGATCCCGCTCGACCGCGGCCACCTCCGAGGCGGGAATCGAAATGCGCCCCGATGCCAGCTCAAGCACGACGGTCTCCGCCGAGCGGCTGCGAATCTGGCCGCGGAGGGTTCCGCCGCGCCGCAAACGGACGACGTCCTGGGCCTGCGCGGACAGGGCAAGGAGAACGAGCACCAGAATTGATCGCACCCGGATCTATCGGCACTCCGGGTGGCACAATTTGAGGCAGTCCGGCGGATCTGCCTGGAACTGCCTCTAACTCGTTCTATGCCAGCGACTTAGGACAGCTCGACGATCGCCTTGAAGCGCTCCAGAGCGTCGCGCTCCTTGGCTGCCGCGGAGCGCAGCGTGTCGGCGCCCTCGCTGCGCTGCTCGTGGAAACGGGCCACGGCGGCGGCGCGCTCCTGCTCGTCATGCGTGTCGAAGGTCCACGGCATGGAGTGCAGGAACCGCTGGAGATCCTCGCAGGCGCCGCGGTAGAGATCGTGCGCCTCCGCCAGCGCCTCGCGATCCGAGCCGGTCATGTCCCCGAAGTCGAGCACCTCGCCGAGGAAGTCGCGGATGGCCCAGCGGGAGCCGTGATGGTGCAGCATGCCCAGACCCAGCCAAGGCAGGAAACGGCGCGCCTCGTCCGGCGGCAGATCCTCGGGTCCGTGGTTCT
>CBDURV010000398.1:0-4501 GCA_965369495.1 uncultured bacterium | reverse complement strand
TACATCAAGCAGTACGAGGAGGAGACCAACCTCCGCTGCAACCTGCTGATCGACATGAGCGAGTCGATGCGCTTCGGCACCGGCCCGCTCAACAAGTTCGAGTATTCGGCCACCGCCGCCGCCGCGATCGCGTTCCTGCTGCTCAAGCAGCGCGACGCGGTCGGCATTCGCCTCTTCGACAATGAGCTGCGCGACACGGTGCCGCTTTCGAGCAACTGGCACGCGCTGCACAACATCCTGACCGTCGTCGAGCAGACGGAGCCGCAGAAGAAGACCGAGATCGCGCAGACGCTTACCGACTTCGCCGAGCACGCCGGACGCCGCTCGATGGTCGTGCTTTTCACCGACCTCTTCGTCGATCCCGTCGATCTCGAAAAGGGGCTGCGCCTGCTGCGCCACAAGCGCCACGAGGTGCTGCTGCTCAACGTGCTCGACGAAACCGAAATCACTTTCCCGTTCGAGGAGAACACCAAGTTCCTCGGCCTGGAACAGATGCCCGACCTGATCGCCGAACCGCGCGCGCTGCGCGACGGCTACCTCGAGGTCCTGCAGGAGCATTTCGACGCGGTGCGACGTATCTGTGCGTCGATGCGCATCGATTACATCCTGCTTTCCACCGGCGATCGGCTCGACAAGGCGCTGGCGGGCTTCCTCGCGGCGCGCGCGCGGGTCGTTCGAAGCCACACGAGGCGCGGATAGATGTTGGGTTTTTCGTTCGCCAATCCGTTCCTGCTGGGCGGCCTCGGCCTCGCCAGCCTGCCGATCATTATCCACCTGCTCAACCGTCGCCGCTTCAAGGTGATGGAGTGGGCGGCGATGGACTTCCTGCTCAAGGCGGCGGTGCGCAACCGCAAGCGCGTGCGCCTCGAGAACCTGCTGCTGCTGCTCGTGCGCACGCTCGTCGTCGTGATGCTGATCATGGCCGTCGCGCGCCCCTTCACGCAGGTGGACGACGCCTTGGCAAGCATGTTCGGCAGCGAAGGCCAGACCGAGCGCATCCTGCTGCTCGACGACTCGCATTCGATGCGGGCGGGGCAGGGCAACCGGCCCGCCTTCGAAGTCGCCAAGCAGCTCGTTCGCAAGCTCATCCTGCGCCTCCACGAGGAGCGCAGCAACGACCGCATTACGCTCGTCCTCGCCTCCGATCCGTATGGCGGGCAGAGTGGCGGGCAGAGCGTGGAGGCGGCCAGCGACAACGCGCGCCGGCTGGCCGAGCGCATCAAGGGCTTGCGCGCCTCGGACGGCGTCTTCGATCCGGAAGCCGCCATCAGCGCCATTCTCGATCGTCAGGAGGGGGGCGAGAGCCGCCTCGCGCTCGACATCATCTCGGACTTCCGCAAGCAGGACTGGATCGACGTGGACGGCAACGTCGCGGGTCCCGTGCGCGCCGCGATTTCGCGCTTCACCGAGCACGGCGAGGTGCGCCTCGTCGATGTCGGCTCCGCGCCGGTGCAGAACATGGGTGTCGTTTCGCTCACGTCGCGCGACCGTGCGGTCGTGGCGGGCGTTCCCACCACCTTCGTGGCGCGCATCAAGAACCACGGCCCCGAGCCGGTCGATGGCAGCCGCATCCAGGTCACCTTCCAGTTCGGCGAAACGCGCCTCGACCCGGTGCGCCTCGAAGGCACGCTGCGCCCCGGCGAATCGGCCGAGGTAACGCAGGAGTTCACCTTCCGCGACCGCGGGCCGGCCGTCGTGCAGGCGCGCATTCCCACCGAAGTGCTGCCGGGCGACGACGTGCGGCGACTGGTAGTGCACGTGCGCAAGTCGATGCGCTTTCTACTCGTGGACGGCGAGCCCGATCCCGAGCACTACCGCGGCGAGACCGACTTCCTCGCGGCGGCGCTCATGCCGCCGGGCAACACGGTCAGCGGCATCGACGTGGAGGTGATCCCGGAATCCGCCTTCAGCGGCCGCCAACTTGAAACCGTGGACTGCGTCTTCCTGATGAACGTCTACCGACTGCCCGACGAACGCGTCCGGCTGCTCGAGAAGTTTGTCGAGGGCGGCGGCGGGCTGGTCTTCTTCCTGGGCGACCAGGTCGATCCGGCCGTCTACAACGCGACCTTCTACGGCAAGGGCGACATGGCGGGCAAGGGGCTGCTGCCGCTCTCCCTGCTGGAGGAGGAGGGGTCGTCGGACGACTACTTCACGCTCTCGCCGCCGCAGGTCGATCACCCGGCGCTGCGCTTCCTCGCGGGTATCAACGAGATCGTCTTCCGCATGGTTCACGTGCGCCGCTTCATTGGCGCGCGTCTGCAGGCGCGTGACAAGAAGACGCGCGTGCTCATGAGCTGGACCGACGACAACAACAGCCCCGCCCTGGCCGAAAAGGAATACGGCCGCGGCCGCGTGCTGTTGTGGACCACCTCGGGCGACAACGAGTGGAGCGACATGCCGCGCTCCCACATCTACCTGCCGCTCATGCACGAGTTGGCGCGCTACGTCGTCAAGCCCGATCCCACCGACACCACCAAGCTGGTGGGCTCGCCCATCGTGCTGCCCTTCGACCCGGCGCGCATGCAGCGCATCGCCCACGTGGTTCCGCCGGCGGAACTCGGCGGTTCGCCGGTGCCGCTCGGCCTCGTGCCCGTGGACAAGAAGAAGAGCGCGTTCGTCTTCCGCTACGAGCGGACGCCGATCGCGGGTGCGTACACCGTGCGGCTCAAGACGCCGCAGGGCGAGGACTACCTGCGCCCGTACGCGTACAACGTCGATCCCGAGGAGGGCGACCTGCGCCTGGCCGACCGCAAGGCGCTCACGCGCATGGACCGCGTCAGCCTCCACCGCGCATCCGAGGAGAGCATGCTCGATACGGATGACAGCGACCGCACCGAATTCTGGCGGACGCTCATGTACGTGATGATCGCGCTGGCCGCGTTCGAGACGCTGCTCGCGTGGCGCTTCGGCCACCACAAGAACAAGAAGATCGCTGCCGAGGGCAAGCAGGTGTTCGTGCGATGAGCGACTTTTTCAAAACCCTGTTCGGCGTAAACGCGGACGACATCCCCGAGGGGGCGAACAGCTCGTTCGAGTTCGCCAACCTGCCTTCCGGCTCGGCCGGCCTCGTGGCGCTGCTGCTCGTGATCGCGCTCACCGCGGGCGTCTACTGGATCTACCGCCGCGAGGGCTCCGCGTCGCGCGGCGTCAAGCTCACGCTCGCCACGCTGCGCGTGCTCGTGCTGCTCGCCGCGGTGACCGTGCTGCTCGAGCCGATCCTCGCCATCGACCGCATCGAAGAGGTGGACAAGGCGACGATCCTGCTCATCGACGATTCGCTTTCGCTCTCCGCCAAGGACCGCTATCCGACTTCAGGCGACGCCGCCGGCCCGACCGCCCGCCTCAAGAACCTGACGCGCGTGGACGACCCGGCGCGCGTGCCGCGTTACGAGTTGGTCAACCGCGCGCTCGCCGAGAGCGGCCTGCCCGGCAAGCTCGCCAAGCAGAACGAACTCAAGGTCTACACCTTCAGCGACGGCATTACGCAGTTCGCCACGCTGCCCAGGAGCGACACCGGCGGCCGAATTCCCGAAATCGATCCGACCGCGCCCGAGAACCGGCGCGCCGCCCGCGGCACCAACCTGGCCGGCGCGATCCGCCAGGTGGTCGAGGAGGTCGGCTCCGACCGCATCGCCGCGATCATTCTCGTCAGCGACGGCCGCTCCAACCTGGGGCCGCCGGCCGCCGACGTCGCCCTCTTCCTGCAGAACAAGGACCTCAAGCTCCACACCGTCGTCATCGGCCAGTCGGACGATCCGCGCAACCTGCGCGCCGTCGCCCTCGCCGGACCGGATCGCGTGTTCAAGGACGACCCCGTCGCCCTCGAAGCGCAGGTCGCGGGACAGGGCTACGCGGCCGCCGAGGCGGTGCTGGAACGCCGCTACACCGACGGCTCGGACGACTGGGAAGTGGTCAAGAGCGAGTTGGTGCAGTTCGAGAACGCCAAGCCGGTGTCGCTGCGCTTCGCCGACCGGCCGCCGCGCGTGGGCACCATCGAGTACCGCCTGCGTCTCGACAAGCGCCCCGACGAGTCCACGCACCAGGACAACACCAAGAGCTTCGTCGTGCGCGTGGTCGAGGAGAAGGTCAAGGTGCTGCTGATCGCCGGCGCGCCGGCGCACGAGTACTACGCCATAAAGAACACGCTCCTGCGCGACACCACCATCACGCTCGCCTGCTTCCTGCAGAGCGCCGACCCGGAGTTCCCGCAGGACGGCAACGGCATCTCGCTCACGGAACTGCCCCAGAACGAAAAAGAGCTGTTCCAGTTCGACGTCGTGCTGATGCACGATCCGAGCGGCACCGACCTCCCGGTCGGCTTTACCAAGCTGATGAAGAAATTCGTCGCGGACCACCGCGGCGGACTCGGTTTCATCTGCGGCAACAAGAACACGCTCTCCCTGCTGCGCGACAACCGCAGCGAGGAGGACAACGACCTGACGGGCATCCTGCCGGTCATCCTGGACCTCGACCGCGCCGACATGCCGGGCAGCGGCATCGG
>CBDURV010000397.1:0-4523 GCA_965369495.1 uncultured bacterium | reverse complement strand
AAGTTCGACCGCGACGCGCTCTTCCGTTTCGGCGTGACGGCAGAGGAGGTGGCCTCGCGCATCCAGGGCAAGCTGCTCGGCCGCATTCCGACCGCACTGGTGGAAGGTTCCGCCCGCACCGATGTGCGCGTGCGCGTGGCGGAGGAGGATCGCGATTCGGTCCGCGCGCTGCATGAACTCAACGTCGCGGCCCCCGGAGCCCCCCCCCTTCCGCTGCGCATGGTGCTCGTGGGCGAACCGGTCGTGGCCGAGGGTCCCGGTGAAGTTCGCCGCGTCGGGGGTCGTCACGCCGCCACGATCGAGGCGGACTACGAGGGCCTGCAACTCGACCGCGTCTCGGACCAGGCGCGTCTCGCCGCCGAACCGATCGCCGCGCGCTACGGTGTCGATGTGGCTGTGCTGGGGCGCAGCGAGCAGGCGGAGCGCTCGTCGCGCGCGCTCTTGTTCGCGCTGCTGCTGGCTATCTTCCTGGTCTACGCCGTCATGGCGGCGCAGTTCGAGTCGCTCGTGCAGCCGTTGCTGATCATGGTCTCGTTGCCGCTCGCCGGCGTCGGCGCGGTGCTGCTGTTGGACCTGCTCAGCCTGCCGTTGAGCGTCGTCGTGCTGCTCGGATCGATTCTGCTGGTGGGCATCGCCGTCAACAACGCGATCGTGCTGCTCGACTGCATGAACCGCTGGATGCGCGAGGGCGCCACGCGGCGCGACGCAATCCTCGGCGCTTCCATGGAACGGCTGCGGCCGATCCTGATGACGACGCTCACGACGATTCTCGGCCTGCTGCCGCTGACCGGCCTGCTGGCGACGATTCCCGGCGCCGACGCGCTGCCGCTCGGACTGGGCGGCGGCGAGGCGTCGGAACTGCGCGCGCCGATGGCGATCACAGTCATCGGCGGCCTCATTTCCAGCACGCTGCTCACGCTCGTCGTGTTGCCGGTGCTCTACGACCTCGCGGGCGGACGCCGGAGGCCCGCATGAAGATCACCATGCGTCGCGTGCTCGCCCGTCCGGTGGGCATTCTCGTCGCCTGCTCGGCGATTCTCATCATGGGCGCGCTCTCGTTCGTGAACATTCCGCTGGAGATGCTGCCGAGCGGGTTCGAGTCGAAGCACATCACCGTCTTCGCCCGCATGCGCGACTCGTCGCCGGCCGAGGCGGAGCGGCACGTCGCGATTCCGATCGAGGAGGGCCTCGGTTCGGTCGCGGGCATCGAGTCGGTCTCCACGCGCGCCACGCGCGAGCAGGTGCGCATTTCGCTCAAGCTCAAGCCGGAAGCCGACGCAGCCATCGTGGAGCGCGACGTGCGCGATCGCGTCGCCCGCGTCGAACCCGACTTGCCCGAAGACGTAACCACCGTGCGGGTGCGGCGCGAGGGCGCCACCGACCGGCCGGTGCTCTTCTTCTCCGTCACGGCCAAGATGGCGGCCGAGTCGCCCACCAAACGGCGCATACAGCTCTCCGACTTCATGGAGGACGTCGTGCGTCCGTCGGTCGAGGCGGTGGACGGCGTCGCGCGCATGGGTGCTTGGGGTCTGCTGAGCCGCAGCGTGCGCATTCGCATCGACTCGGAGGCTGTGTCGCGCTTGCAGATCGACCTGCGCGATCTGCTCAAGCGCTTGCGCGGCGACAACATGTCGGCCGATCTGGGCGACGTGCGCGACGGCAACCGCAAGGCGTTTTTGCGCGCCGGCATGGAGTTCGAATCGCTCGAGGAGTTGCGCGACTTCCCGGTGCTGCGCGGCGTGCGCCTGCGCGACATCGCCGAGGTCAAGATCGTCGCGGGCCTCGACCAGGGCTGGTCGCGCTTTAACGGCAACGAGGTCATCGTCGGAACCGTCTACCAGGCGGCCGGCGAGAACACCGTGGATATCTGCCGGCGCGTGAACGACGCTTTCGAGTCGATCAAGGCGGAACATCCCGACGTAGACGAGTTGCGCTTTCGCCCCTTCTTCGACCAGGGCGCCGTGATCGAGAACTCGCTCGGCACGCTCTATGAAAACGCGCTCATCGGCGGCGTGCTCGCGTTCTTCGTGATGTACGCGTTTTTCCGCCGCCTGCGCATGACGCTGCTGGTGACCGCGGCCATCCCGCTCTCGCTCACCATCGCCATCACGGCGCTCTACCTCGGCGGCGACACGCTCAACCTCGCCACGCTGATGGGCATGACGCTGGCGGTCGGCATGCTGATCGACAGTGCCATCGTCGTCGTCGAAGCGATCGTGCGCCGTCGCGAACTCGGCGATGAACCTGCCGAGGCTGCGGCGGCGGGCACCGGCGAAGTGGCGCTGGCGGTCGTGACGGCCACGCTCACGACGATCGCCGTATTCCTGCCGGCGATCTTCCTCAGCGGCGACGACTCGAGCGTCTGGCTGCTCTCCATCGGCAAGCCGATCGGCTACTCGCTCATGGGCTCGCTGCTCATCGCGCTCGTGCTGGTGCCGCTCGGGTCGATCTATCTGCGCCGCGACAAGCACTCGGTCAAACCCTCGCAGGCCGAAATCGACGCGGCCGCCAACCCCAAGCCCGGCTACTACGAACGCGCGCTTCGTTGGGCGCTCCACCACCGCTTCGCCACCGTAATGATGGGCTTCGCGGTCTTCTTTTCGGGGTTCATCCCGTTCGGGACGATCGGGCGCCGTGGCTCGCGCGACGGGGAACGGGGCCCGGTGCGAGTCACCCTGCGCTTCCCGCGCCACTACTCCATGGGCGACGCCGACGCGGCCGTCCAGCAGTACGAGAAGTTCGTCATGGGCGCCAAGGACGAGTT
The DNA here is from genome assembly GCA_965369495.1 of uncultured bacterium. Taxonomy (GTDB): domain Bacteria; phylum Planctomycetota; class PLA2; order PLA2; family PLA2; genus JBCDBY01. The sequence goes on along the minus strand of CBDURV010000397.1, from coordinate 1,759 downwards.
GGAGGTCGAGGGCATCTTCTGCCGCTTCGATAAAAACGGCGGCATGGCGATGATGTGGAAGCGGAGCGGATCCACCAAGCCCAAGCCGGAAATCCGCGAGGCAGTCCAGAAGGGTTGGCCGCGCATTCCCGGCATTAGCACCAGCCTCGACTCCGCCGGCGAAGAGGGGAGCACGCGCGTGACGCTTGAGGGCGAAGACGCGGATGTTCTCGATCGCACGATGGATGGCATCGAGAACCTGCTCAAGCTGCATCCCCTCGTGGCGGAGACGACGCGCGAACGCGACCAAGGGCTGCAGGAGTTGCGCGTGAGCGTCGATCCCGAGGCGGTCGAGCGCGGGCGCGCGGTGCCCGACACGATTCGCGGCATGATCGGCTGGGTGCTACGCGGCGCGCGTCTTTCCGACTATCGCGGAAGCGGGCGCGACCTGCCGCTGCTGCTCGAACTCAACGCCGAGTCGGATGTCCAGGCAAGCGACCTGGGCGGCCTGCTGATTCCGACCGGCGACGGCATGCACCCTCTCGGCAATCTCGCCACGATGACTTTCGCGCGCGCGCCGTCCGCGATCGAGCGGCGCGACGGTCGGCGTGTCGCGGAACTGCAGGTGCTCGGCAACAACGAAGACGCGCGCGAGTTCCACGCCGCGGTGTCGGGCGTGCTCAAACGGGTCAAACTGCCCGCCGGTGTGCGCTTCCAAGTAGGCGGAAGCTGGCGCGAACTGCAGTCGAGCTTCGACACGCTCTGGCTTTCGTTCGCGATGGCGTTGTGCCTGGTGTTCCTGCTGACCGGCGTGCTGTTCGAGGCGATCCTGCTGCCGTTCTCGGTGATCCTGTCGGTGCCGCCCGCGTTCGCCGGCGCGTTCTGGGCGCTCTACATCACCGGCAAGCCGCTCGATCCGCTCGCCATGTTGGGCACGATCCTGCTGGTCGGCATCGTGGTCAACAACGGCATCGTGCTGGTGGACCGCGTGCAACAGTGGCGGCGCGCCGGATTACCGCTGCGACCCGCCGTGCTCGCCGCGGGCCGCGACCGCGTGCGCCCGGTTGCCATGACCGCACTCACAACCATTGTCGGCCTGCTGCCGATGGCGATCCTCAAGGGCGGCAACGACGAAATCGCCTACGACACACTGGCCGTGTCCGTCATGGGCGGACTCGTTGCATCCACGATCGTCACGCTCTTCCTCGTGCCGATTTCGTACACGCTCTTCACGGATCTCACGCGAGTCTCGGCGAGAGGAATCCGGCGAGTGATGCGGTTGCGCCCGCGAACGGGGTAGGTGCTCGACGCTCTACGCCTTACGCCTGAGATGGTTGTCCTAAGGCGTGGCGGGCGGGACCTTTGCGTGCGAGGGTGAGGGGCGCGGGAAGAGGGGATCGGCCCCAATATAATACGGTACCGCGTTCGTTTGCTGCGTGCGCAGGCAGCGTTGCGTGCCAATCGAATCGAAGGCGAACTCGGCGCACTCGTCCGCTCGCAACGCAGATGACTCCTAAGGCCGCGTCTCTCACGAAATTGTCAGGGTGGACTTCGGACGGTCGCGGTGCGTTCTAGCGAGCCGCAACACGCGCGGTGACGCGCATCGTTTCGATCACTTCGTTGGCGATCTTGGCGTGCAGGTTCTCGTAGTCTGGCGCGTGTTTGAGCAGCGCGCGGTGCTCCTGCAGGTCGCGGCAGACGCTCGAGTTGTGGCGGCCATTCCGCAGCCCGATCTCGCGCTGGGTGCAGCCGGAGAGCGTGCGTAACAATCCCGCCTTCA
>CBDURV010000396.1:0-4532 GCA_965369495.1 uncultured bacterium | reverse complement strand
CCGGCCACGCTGCGCATCGAGCGCACCACGAAGGGCGCCGTCACGGCCGCGGACATCGTCTGCGATCCCGGCGCCGAGGTCGTGAACCCCGAGCTTCACATCTGCACCCTCGCCGAGGACGCCGAGTTCATCTGCGAGATGACCGCCAAGCGCGGTCGCGGATACGTGACGGCCGAGGAGAACGAGCTGCCCGATTCGGAGATCGGGGTCATTCCCGTCGACTCCATCTTCTCGCCGGTGCATCGCGTGCGCTACAAGATCGAGGACACGCGCGTCGGCAAGCTCACCAACTACGACAAGCTCGTCCTGGAGATCTGGACCGACGGCACCGTCTCGCCGGACGACGCGCTGGTCGAGGCGAGCAAGATCTACCGCAAGCACCTCAACCCCTTCGTTGCCTACGGCTTCGCGGGTGTCGAGCTGGCCAAGGAGGAAGTGGTCGAGGTCGCCGCGATGCCTGCCCTTCCCGAGCCCGAGCAGCAGAGCAACGAGCAGCTCGCCATGCGCGAACGTCTCGCGCTTCCCATTTCCGATCTCGACCTGTCGGTTCGCGCGAGCAACTGCCTCGAGTCGGAAAACGTCAAGACCATCGGCGACCTTGTCCGTCTCAACGAGAACGAGCTGCTGAACCTCAAGAACTTCGGCAAGACTTCGCTGCGCGAGGTGAAGCAGAAGCTCCTGAACGGCGGCCTCGACTTCGGCATGGACATCGACGCGCTGGTGAGCTGAGAGCAGAAGAGAAGGTAGGAATCCAATGCGCCACAGGAAACGCCGCGGGCAGCTCAAGGTCAGCCCGTCCCACAACCTCGCGATGCGCCGCAACATGATTGCGTCGCTTTTCGAGCACGGACGCGTGACGACCACCGTCGCGAAGGCCAAGGCCTTCCGCTCCTTCGCCGAGAAACTCATCACGATCGCCGTTCGCGGCAACGAGCAGAAAGCGCTCGGCACCGACGCGGGCAAGGCAGCGCACCTGCACGCCGTGCGTCACGCCGCCTCGATGCTGCCGTTCAAGCCCGCCGTGCGCCGCCTCTTCAACGAAGTGGCGCCCGCCGTGGGTGACCGTCCGGGCGGCTACACCCGCATCCTGCGCTACGATCGTGCGCGCCTGGGCGACAAGGCCCCGCTCGCGCTGTTCGAGCTCGTGGACCGGCCCGGCGCGGTCGAGGCCGCCGAAACGGAGGATTCGGCCGCCGCTGAGTCGTAAACACGGCTAGCACGGCAGTCGTAACGAAAGGGCCGAGGAAGGGTTCGACGCGATGCTTTGGTTCGCTGTCGGTCTCTACCTCGGCCTCTTTTTGTTGGTCATGCACGGCGTGGATCGACTCGCCGCAAGACGCCCGGCAGAGACCGAGGAAGCCTGATGGTGAGCGAGGCGCGTCGGCTCGAATCGCAGCGCGGCCAGGCGTGGCGCGTGATCCAGCTGCACTACTGCGGGCGACATGCGTTTACCGCGGTGCACCGCGACTACGAGTCGATGGTGGCGCTGCTGGTGAAGAAGCGCGGGCTACCGCGCGAGGAGTTGCGCCTCGATCCCACCGAGACGCGCGAACTGTTCAAGTCGGAGGCGCTGCGCGAACTGCTCGCGCGCTGGGTAGAGCCGTTGCGCGAGGCGGCGCATGCCCTGTTCCGCGAGAGCAACGTGGCGGAACCCTACGACACGAAGGTCTCGCGCATCTACCACGAGGGCAGCATCCTCGTCGAAGAGCACCGCAGCGTGCTCAACTTCCCGAAGGACGGTTCCGCGCGCGAGTTCGCGCGGCTCTTCCGCGAGGTGTCGGAGTACTACCCGGTGCGTCTGCGACGGATCCGCGACCTGTTCGCGCGGGCGGCGCGCCGCCTGGAGGAGATTCTCCCGCAGTTCGCCGACGACCCGATCGTGTTGCGATCAGCGTTCCTGTTCCGCGAGGAGCTCTGGCCGGAGGCCACGCGCGCCGGCCTGCTGCGTTTCCTCGATCACATGTTCCCCCAGGGCGGCGCAAGGGAAGGGCTGGTCGCGATCGCGCAGTCGTTCTTCAAGGCGGGCTTTTTCGAGCACGCGGCGGAGTGCGCGCGCACCGGGGTCGCGGCGCTCTCCAAGCAGGCGCAGGCGCGCAGCGGGCACGCGCAAAACCTGCGCGATACGATCAGCGAACTCGACAGTCTCGTCGCACGCGCCAACGCCGCGCAGGCCGCACTGGTCGAGGCGGATCTGGAAGCGGATCAGAAGGAATCATGAAGCGCCTCTACCTCAAGAGTTTCGGCTGCCAGATGAACATCTACGACGGCGACCTGATGGTCTCCGCGTTCAAGCGTCGCGGCTACACGCGCGCCGCCGAGCCGGAGGATGCGGACGTCTTGCTGGTCAACACCTGCGCGGTGCGCGAACACGCCGAGGACAAGGTCTTCTCCCTGCTCGGCGAGCTGAAAAAGTACAAGCTCAAGAACCCCGACATGTTGCTGGGCGTGACGGGATGCATGGCCGAGCGACTCGGGAGCGACATCGCCAAGCGCGCGCCCTACGTCGATATCGTTGCCGGCGCACGGTCGTTCGGTGACATCCTCGATCTCGCTGCCGCCGCCAAGCACGGCAAAGGCGCCGTCGTTTCCATCGGCCACGACTCGCCGCCGCCCGCGATGGACGTGTCCGTCCGCACCGATCCGCACCGCGCCTTCATCGCTGTCTCGCGCGGTTGCGACCACCGCTGCACCTTCTGCATCGTGCCCGCAACGCGCGGCCGCGAGAAGGGGCGCGCCATGGACGAGATCGTCAGCGAAGTGCGCGCGTTGGTGGCGGACGGCGTCAAGGAGGTGACGCTGCTGGGGCAGAACATCGACTCATACGGCAAGGACCGTCCCGACGGCGAGGATCTGCACCACCTGCTGCACGCCTGCCACGAGATCGAGGATCTCAAGCGCCTGCGCTTCGTCACCTCGCACCCGGCGGACATGGAGCCGATCATCTTCGACGACATGGCGACGCTGCCGAAAATGTGCGGCGCGCTGCATATCCCGCCGCAGTCGGGGTCGAATCGCATGCTCAAGAAGATGGCGCGCGGCTACACGCGCGAGCGCTTCCTGGACATCGTGCACGAGTTCCGCCGCCGCTTCCCGGAAGGCGAAATCGCGGCCGACTTCATTATCGGGTTCCCCGGCGAAACCGAAGAGGACTTCGAGCAGACGGTGACGCTGTTGCAGGAGACCAAACCGCAGCAGTCGTTCATCTTCCGCTACTCCCCGCGCCCCGGGACACCCAGCGAGCAGCACTTCGAGGACGACGTGCCGCTGCCGGTCAAGGCGGCGCGCAACATGCGCCTGCTGCAGACGCAGGAGCACGTCTCCGAGGCGAAGCACGCGGCGATGGAGGGGCGCACCTTCCAGGTCCTGGTGGAGGGCACGTCCAAGAAGGACGAGGCGATGCTCACCGGTCGCACGCGTGGCAACCACCTGGTCCACTTCCCGGGGTCGAAGGACCTCGCCGGCGAACTGGTCGACGTGAAGATCCACGGCCATTCCCCTGTAAGTCTGCGTGGCGCAATCCTCGGATAGTCGATACCTCGCGCGCGCCGCCCAATTGGCCGAGCGCGGGCGTCTGCGCGTCGAGCCCAACCCCGTCGTGGGCTGCGTGCTCGTCAAGGGCGACCGCATCGTGGGAGAGGGCTGGCACGCGCGCTTCGGCGAGGCGCACGCGGAACGCGCGGCGATTGCCGATGCGGGTGTCGAGGCGCGCGACGCCACGGCCTACGTGACGCTGGAGCCGTGCGACCACGAGGGCCGCACGCCGCCCTGCTCCGTCGCCCTCATCGAGGCGGGCATCCAGGAGGTCGTCTACGCCCATGCCGATCCCAATCCGAAGACTGCGTGCGCGGGGCCGAAGCGACTGCGCGCCGCCGGAGTCCTCGTTCGCAGGGCGCGTGCGTCGGCCGAAATCCGGAAGCAGTTGGCGCCCTACCTCGCGCATCTGGACACGGGGCGCCCGTGGGTGATCGCCAAGTGGGCCATGACCCTCGACGGACGTATCGCGACGCGAACCGGCGACTCCAAGTGGATCACGCAACCCGAAACGCGCGACTGGGCGCACGCCGAGTTCCGCGGCGGCGTCGATGCGGTCGTGGCGGGCGCCGCGACGCTGCGGGCCGACGACTGCGAGTTGACGAACCGCTCCGGCCACGGCGGCCAACCGCTGCGCGTGATTGTCTGCGGTGAAAAGCCGCTGCCGAAAAAGGCGCGCATCTACCAGGGCGAGCCGGCACTCTTCGCGATTCCCGAAGGCTTCAAGGCGCCCAAGGGCGTCGATACCGTCGTCTGCGGCAAGAACGGTCGCATTACGCCCGGCCGCCTGCTCAAGCAACTGCACAAACGGGGAGTGCGCCGCCTACTGCTGGAAGGCGGCCCGACGCTCGCAGGTTCGTTCTTCGACAAGGGCTTCGTCGATCAGGTGGCGATTTTCGTCGCACCCAAGATCATCGGCGGCGCGGCGTCGCACGCCGCGCTGGGCGGGAAGGGGGCACGCATGATGGCCGATGCGCGGCGCCTCGAGTTCGCTGTCCAGC
>CBDURV010000395.1:0-4534 GCA_965369495.1 uncultured bacterium | reverse complement strand
CCAGGACAGCCATGGCAATGGCGAGAATCGAAAACGTGAGAACGATCTCGATGAGCGTGAACGCGCGGCTGTTTGCCTTCTCGTGCGTCACGTGACGGTGCTCCTTGCGTGTTCGGTTCCTTCGTAGCATTGCTTCCGAAGGAAACCCCACGTCCGGAGGTGGCGCAAACCGCATTTCCCGTCCGCGTTGCGGAGTGAGACGACTGTAGCGGATTGGGACGCCCGCGTATCGACGCGAGCCGTTAGCGCCGCCGCACTGTCTTCTTCTTGGCCGCTTTCTTTTTCGCGACCTTCTTGGGCGCGGACTTCTTGGCGACTTTCGCAACCTTCTTCTTGGCGCCCTTCTTGGCCGCCGGCTTCCCGGCGGGCTTGCTTGCTGCCTTCTTGGCGGCCTTCTTGACTGCCTTCTTGGCGGCGGGCTTTGCGACCGGCTTCTTGGCGGCTTTTTTGGCGACCTTCTTGGCCACCGGCTTCGGAGCGGGCTTACTGGCAGTTTTCTTGGCTGCCTTCTTGCCCTTGCTCGCCGCGGCGCGTGCAGCAGCGCGCTCGACGGCTTTCGCCGCGCGCTCCGACTCACGCTGGAGTGCCTGGTCCTCGCGCACGCGATCGCGATCCGCGTCGCGCACCGCCTTCTCCTCGGCCGCCGCGAACATCGCTGCCTCGCGCTGCTTGGCCGCCCGAATCTGCGGTTGCGGCGGCGGCGGGAAGCCCTCCATGACGAGCTTGTTGGCCCCGGCCGAGGCGCTGGTGGTCTCGGGGAACTGCTTCACGAGCCAGCGCAGGACTTCGCCGCCGAAGATGCGGTCACCGAAGGAGCGCTCCGCGAAGTGGGAGCCGATGAGATAGAACTCCTCCGCCGAAAGCACGTCCTTTTCGCGGCGCAGGCGCGCAAGAAGGCCGAAATCGGAATCGGGTGCGAGCGCTTCGAGCGCGCGCAGGCCGGCGTTGCCTAGGCGCACCTCGCGCACGACATCCTTGCGACCGCGCATCAGCTCGGCCAATGCGCGCTCGTAGCGCAACTCCGCCGGGAGGCTGGAGCCATCGCGGCTCAACGGCCGGAGCAGATTGAGGATAGCGCCCGCGTCGCGCGCATTCTTGAGCGCGCGTACCCGCTTGAGCGCTTCCGTCGCGAGCGCATCGAGATGGCCCTCGGTAAGCACGGCCACGATCGGTTCCGCGCTGGCGTCGCCACGCTGGAGCCGGTCCGCGGCCGCCTGCGCCAGCTTTCGAACCTGATCGGAGCGCAGCTCCGACGCGTGCGGCGCGAGAATGTGCGCCAGTCCCCAGGCGATTTCGCGGTTGGGTGCCTCGCAGAGCCGCTGGAAAATGAGTGAAACTGCCGAGCTCTGCCGGGCCAACGCCTGGGCGGCGCGCTCGCTCAGATCGGGGTTGTTGCCCTCCAGCACCTCGATCAGAGCCTTGGCGGCGCGCGGCGTCTCGATGCTGCCGAGCGCGGTGACCGCGAAGCGGCGCAGCGCCGGGTCGTTTCCATCCACGAAGCGCAGCAAGGCGGAAGCGTGCGCCCCCGTAAGCGCGGTGCGTTCCAGCAGATAGACCGCCGGCGCAACCACGTGCGTGTAGTCGGAGTCCTTCAGGAACGAGAGAACCTTGGTCGATTCCGCCTCGCTCAGCGGCGTATCCGCCGCGTCGCGCGCCAACGCGGTCAACGCAGCGTGGCGAACCTCCGGCAGATTCTTCGGCACCGCAAGCTGGAAGAGCTTTTCGCGCATGTCACCGCCCAGCACGCGGCCGAGGAGATCGACGGCGGCGGCCGCGGTGGCCGTATCGGGCCGGGTACCCTTGGGGCGGCCGGTCTTGGTCTGGTGCGCTTCGAGGAACTTATCGACGCGGCCCAGCAACGTGGTGCGCTCGCGCGGCGCGATCTGGCGCAACTCGTCGGAAAGTCGCTCGCCCAGCGCAATGACCTGATCGGCGTGGCCCGCTTCGAGCGCCATCAAGATCAGGTCGAATCCACCCGCCCCGCGTACGCGACCCGCCACGGAGAGGATGCGGCGCCGCTCCATATCGTCCGCCGTCTCGAACCGCTTGCGAAGCTGCGGCAGGATTGCGGCACCCTCGGCCGCGACGACGCGCATGGCACGGTGCCCCACGTCTCCGGCGGCGTTGAGTAGCGGCAGGACGTGGTCCAAGGCGCCGCTCGGTGCGGGGGTTTCGGCCGACCCGAGCGATTCCATGGCCGCCAATACGGCCAATTGGACCTCGCGGTCGTCGGTGGAGAGTGCATTGCCGAGCGCCTCCACGACCTTCCGGTCGTGGGACCCGATAGCACCCAATACGTGCGCCACGGCTTGACGCATCGTTCGATCCTCGTCTTCGAGGAGTTTGACAATCTTCGTAAGTGTCCGGTCCATCGAACCTTAGGCTAATTAGCCCACCTGTTCAGGCCAATCTGCTCAGGCTAATGCGACGCCTCACGCTCCGCCTGAAGCGTTCCACTCTTTTCACGTGCTGCACGATATCGGGCACCCCTGTGCCCGCTCTGAGCTGTAAGTGCGGAGATAGTACCAAGAAACGTAAAATACGTTTACTTCGCAGTTTCGGGCAGGGATCCGGACAGTTCGGCGAGCGTGAACCCATACTTCACCTGGGGGAAGTCCGCCCGCAGCGCAGCGCACTCCGTGGCGATCGACTTGCCGTCCATCAGGCAGTCACGCATCAGGTCCGCAATGCGCGCCATGGCGGTTGCATCCATGCCGAAGCGCGTCATTTCCTGCACGCCCAGCCGGAGGCCGCGCGGGTTGCGAGCATTTTTGCGCGGTTCGCCGGGCAGCAGGTTCATGTTGCAGATGACGCCGTTGTCGCAAAGATTGCGACTCACGTCGCGGCCGCCGCCCAGCTCGCCCACGTCGATCGCAACCTGATGGCTCTCGGTGTAGCCGATCTCCTTGGCAGCCACGTTGAAGCCGCGCTCGTCGAGAGCGGCCGCGAATGCCTTGGCGTTGGCAATGACATCGCGCGCGTAATCGCGCCCGAACTCCTTGATCTCCAGCGCCGCGGCGTAGAGCGACGGCAGGCTGAAGAGGTGATGGTTGCTGGTGATACCGGGGAAGACCGCGCGATCGATGGGCTTCCACCACGCATCGTCGTGCCCCTTGCCCACGATCACGCCGCGCTGCGGGCCGAAAAACGTCTTGTGGGTCGATGCGGTGAACAGGTCGGCGCCCTCCGCGAGAGGATTCTGGAACTCGCCGCCGAGGATCAGGCCGCAAACGTGGGAACCGTCGAAGAGGATCGTCGCGCCCACCTCGTCGCAGGCGGGGCGCAGCTCCGCCACGGGCTCGGGGAAGAGGAACAGCGACCGGCCGAGCACGACCAGCTTCGGCTTCTCGGCGCGGATCATCTCGACCGTCGCTGCGGCGTCGAGGCGGAAGCCGTCTTCCATGAGCGGCAGTTCGATGATCTCGTCGGCATGCTTGCCGAGCGCGCCGAACTTGGCGTGGCTGATGTGGCCGCCGCCGGCGATGCCGTGCGCCAGGGCCTTGCCGCCCTTCTTCAGGACCGCGCTGAAAACCGCCTCGTTGGCGGTGGTCGCGCTGGGCAGGCGCACATCGACGTGGTCGGCGCCGAACAGCTCGCGAATAATCGCGGACGTGCGGGTTTCGACCTCGTCGATGTACTTGGTGCCCTCGTAGTAGCGAGCGCCCGGATGGCCCTCGGCGTAGCGGTGGTGGAAGTCGGAGTCGAGCAGCGCCCGTGCCGCAGGCGAGAGAACATTCTCGCTGGCAATCAGGTTGACCGTCTCGGCCCGCCACTTGTCCTGGGCCTGGCAAAGCCCGTTCATTTCGCCCAATAGCGCGCGTGCGTCCATGGAGCGGATTTTACGGCCATGAAGGGCCTAGGCCAATTCGTAGGGGCCACCCTCGCGCTCGCGGGTGAAAAGCCCTTCCGCCGCGAGTTCTTCGAGCAGCTTGAAGACATCGCGCGTGTCGATCCGCGCCGTCAGGAAGGCGCGCACAAAATCGGCTACGCGCAGGCTCGGATGGCCCCGCTCGGCGAGGAAGGCAGCCGCCCGGATCGCGGCGAGTCGCTGCGTGTCCCGCCCGCGCGGCGGATCGGCGCGCAGCAACACGGCGAACTCCTCGAGCAGTTCGGTGCTGGGCGGCGTCGCTGCTTCGACCGCAACCTCAGGCACGTCGGGCTCGGGTTCCCCAGCGTTCCCAAACATCACGCGCAGGCGTTGCTCGATCGATTCCTCGGAACCGGTCAGGTCGAACGAAAGGGAGGGGCTTACAAAGCGGACGCGGGCCATGGCGTGCGGGAGGGGCTCAGTAGGATACGCGCAGAAACGGGCGGACCGCACTTACCGCCGCACCCGGAACACCACGTTGTCTACCGCACTCGGTCGTATCAAGCTCGCCCTCATCCTCGTGCTCGCCGTCACCATCGCGGGCACGATCGGCTACCGCATGGGCGGCTTGGGATGGATGAACGCGCTCTACCAGACGATGGTCACCATCACGACGGTGGGCTACGGCGATCTGACGCCCAGCGAGGAGATGCGCCCCTTCACCAT
>CBDURV010000394.1:0-4551 GCA_965369495.1 uncultured bacterium | reverse complement strand
TTTGGAAGGATGTACTGAATCGACCCACCGGGCCCTCCGACCAGATTAACTTGACCAGTACGGCGCCTGACGCAATTCTTCCAAGATAAAGAAGATGGGAAATTCGCGTCAGGCGCCGTACCACACATGTTCGCGGCGGCGACGGAGCTCGGACCACTATAGCCCGATGCCCGCGTCGGTGCTGGCGCGCTGGATCGCTTCGGCGTGGCGGCGGCCGCGGGTTTCGAGGTGGAACTCGACCTGTACGACGCCGAGAGGCAGATCGGGCGTGTCGCGGCGATAGGCGATGTGCAGCACGTTGAGTTGGTGGTCGGCGAGGAGCTGGAATATCTCGGCCATCTTGCGCGGCTTGGATCCGCGGCGGTCCAGCAGCTTGACGCGAATGCGCAGGTGGCGGCGCTCCTCGACCAACGCGCGACGGAAGTAGCGCATCTTCTCGAACGTGTCGACGTTGCCGCCTGACAAAATGGCGACGGCCGGTCCGTCGGGCAGGCGCACCTTGCCATCGAGCAGCGCCGCGACGGTCACAGCCGCGGCCGGTTCGGCCGCGACATGCGCGTGCTCGTCGAGCGCGAGCATCGCCTGGCAGATCGACGTGTCGCTCACCGTCACCATGTCGTCCACGTAGCGCTGCATCACGTCGAAGCAGCGTTCGCCCACGTACTGCACCTTGATGCCGTCGGCGATCGTATGAACGATGTCGGTCGGACGGCGCACCTTGGCATGGAACGACTCCACCGCCGACGCCGCTCCCTCCGCCTGCACTCCGATGATGCGCACATCGGGCCGCTGCGACTTGATCGCCACGGCGACTCCCGAGATGAGCCCCCCGCCCCCCACCGGAACGATCACCGCGCGCACGTCCGGCAACTGGTCGAGGATCTCCAGGCCGATCGTGCCCTGTCCCGCCATGACGAGTTCGTCGTCGAACGCATGCACCAGAACGGCGCCTTCCGCCTCGGCAAGCTCGCGCGCATAGTGGCACGCCTCGTCGTAGCTCTCCCCTTTGAGGATCACTTCGGCGCCGTAGCCCTCGGTCGCATCGCGCTTGGTCAGCGGCGCGTACTCAGGCATGACGATGCGTACCCGCGCTCCCGCGGCGCTGCCCGCCAGCGCAACCCCCTGCGCGTGGTTGCCCGCCGACGCGGCGACAATGCCCTGTCGTCGCTCCGCTTCGCTGAGGGCGGCGATGCGCGCCGCGGCCCCGCGAATCTTGAAGCTGCCCGTGCGCTGGAACAGCTCCTGTTTCAGGTGGACCTGCGCATGCGTCGCGAACCGACGATTGAGGCTCGTCGGGAAGTGCAGCGGCGTCAGGTTAAACGTCCCCGTACCCCTCAAAGCCTCCGCGGCGCGAATCTGATCCAGCGAGAGCATTCCGTACTCCTCATCGGCCATCCGGTTACTTCGACCTGAGTTCCGACGAATCCGTAGAATGGCCCGCATGCCGCTCTACGATGGTTTGCGCGCCGAAAACGACGATTCCGCCGCCGTGCGAAGGGATAAACGCCGCACCGCCGCGAACCTGCGGCGCCTGCGCGACGCGATGAAGGAACACTTTCACGCGCAGTTCGGCGAGGTCGAGGCGCGCCGCCGCGGCACGCTGCGCCTCGCCACATGGAACATCCGCGAGTTCGACTCGAGCAAGTTCGGCGAACGCCTGCCCGAGTCGCGCCGCTACATCGCGGAGATCATCGCGCAGTTCGATCTCGTCGCCGTCCAGGAGGTGCGCGAAAACCTGAGCGCACTCAAGGACGTGATGCGCATGCTTGGTCCCGACTGGAGGTTCATCGCCACCGACGTGACCGAGGGAACCGGCGGCAACCGCGAGCGCATGGCGTTCCTCTACGACAAGCGGCGCGTCTGGTTCCGCAACATCGCCGGCGAACTGGTGCTCAAGAAGGCGTCGCGCATCAAGCATCCGAGCGACGTTCGCTTGCGCTTCGCCAAGGGCATCGAGCTGGAGTTGCCCGAAGGCGCGCAACTCGAGTCGCCGCACAGCGTGCACACCTACAAGCGCAGCGGCGTGCACCGTCTCAAGGAGGAGGCGGAGGTCAAGCTGCCCGCGGGAACGTGGGTGCGATTGCCCGACAAGGCGTCGCTGGTGCTGCCCGCCAAGCAGGTGGTCGAACTCGACGGCGAGGGCGGTGTCGCGCTGCCGCCGGGCGACATGGTCACGCTCGAAGGCAAACTCGAGGTCGATCTGCCCAAGAGCAGCTTCATCGGCGACGCGCTGCAGTTCGCGCGCACGCCGTTCATCGTCTCGTTCCAGGCGGGCTGGCTCAAGCTCAACCTGTGCACCGTGCACATCTATTACGGCAAGGGGAACATCGGCCTCAAGCGGCGCAACCAGGAGATTCGGCGCCTGACCGAAATGCTCGCCAAACGCGCGGTGAAGGACGCCAAGGCGGATGCCGACACGTTCTTCGTCGTGCTGGGCGACTTCAACATCGTCGGCAAGCACCACGAAACGATGAAGTCGCTGCGCACGAACGGGTTCGACGTGCCGGAGGCGTTGGAAGGGGTTCCGGGGAGCAACGTCAAGCAGGACAAGGCGTACGACCAGATCGCCTACTGGACCGATCCCGACGGACCCGACAAGCCGCCCGAGCAGGTCGCCAGCATGGAGGTCGTGGCCGCTGGCGTGTTCGACTACTTCGATCACGTATTTCGCACCGAGGACGAATCGACCTACGCCGCGCGCATGACGAAGATGCAAAAGGACGGGGGCGCGGAAGAGGGCGCCACACCGTGGAAGTACCGCGACTGGCGCACGTACCAGATGTCCGATCACTTGCCGATGTGGATCGAACTACGCACCGACTTCGCCGACGAGTTCCTGGACGAAGTATCTTGAGTGGTACGGCGTCTGACGCCTTTGTTCCATGAAAGACCGCGGACAAGCTGGAGAAGCTGCTGCAGGGCAACGACGACCTGCCGGTGGCCGCGACGATCAGCGCGAAGATCGCGGAGCTTCGAAAACAGGAATCGGATCCCAAGGCTCGCTGCGCTCGACTACGACGAGGCCGTCGGGGCCGAGCGTGCAGACCACCATTTGCAGGGGCTTCAGCGTGACACGACCGCGCACGCAGCCCTCGCAGCGCAGCTCGTAAGTACCGGCCGGGTCTGCGTAGCGCTCTTCGCCGTCCTCCGCCCACCTCGAACCGTCGCACGAGGACCCATCCACTGTCCGCATACTGCGCCGGTTCACGTTCACGCCGCCGCGGCGCTTCCCGTTCCCGTCGATGATGCGCACGATCAAGATCGAGGTGTGCAGGGGAAACGTCCAGACCTCGTCCGGCGCCCGATCGCGCTGCGGCTGGCCGTAGTAGGTGGCAACGTGAAGCTCCTCGACCTCGTCGCCGATCAGGACCAGCCCGAAGACCATGGTGAAGCCCGTCCAACTGCCGTAGTAGTGGCGCTGGACCCCCACGGTCGGAAGTTCCCAGATGTACCCCGGATCGCCGGGTGCGCAGACCAAGTCGCCCGGATCGCCGATGCCGCGCAGGCAGCCGATTAGGACTCCGTAGGTCATCGTGCGCTTCAGCCCCTCTCCTATCTCCTGCCCCAACCCGTAGAACGCCAAGTCCGACAGGCAGCCGACAAGCAGCAAGGGTAGGAGACACGCAGCACGAATCCGCATCCACCCATCAGAATGCCACGGAACGACATCCGTTCCCGAGCGGGGTGCGAGTTCTATCTCGGAAGTACGGAGCCTGACACCTTTCTTCCAACCTTACGGAACGCTTCGAAAAGACGTCGCTCGCGCGTAAGCGACTGCTCAGCGACGCCTTCTAGCCTGCATGCGAACCCAACTGGAGGACTCCCATGCAACGCACCCGAACCCTACTCTTCACACTCACGATTCTGGCCGCATGCGGCAGCGGCGGCGCACCGCAATTCACCGACCCGGCCGAGCCCGAGTTCGCGGCCGCGCTCTTCGACGCCACGTCGGCGAACGTGAACAACCCCTACTTTCCGCTCCGGCCCGGCAACACCTGGACCTACCAGGCCGAGACGGACGACGGCGTGGAGACGATCGTCGTCGAGGTGCTTGGCGGCACGCGCAACGTCGCCGGCATTCCGTGCGCCATCGCCCGCGACCGCGTGTACATCGACGGCCTGCTCATCGAGGACACGCATGACTGGTACGCGCAAGACCGCGACGGCAACGTCTGGTACATGGGCGAAGAGGTCGTCAATTACGAGTACGACGACGAAGAAAACGTCATCGCAACCGACAACGAAGGCGCATGGGAGACCGGCGTGGACGGCGCCGTGGCCGGCATCCTGATGAAGGCGACGCTGGTTCCCGGCGACTCCTACCGCCAGGAGTTTCTCGAAGGCGAGGCGGAGGACATGGGCGAAATCGTCGCCCTCGACGTGCTTGTCCTATTGGCGGACGGCAGCAGCCACATCTGCCTGCAGACGCGCGACTGGAACCCGCTCGAGCCGGATGAGCCGCACGAGTTCAAGTACTACGCGCGCGGCATCGGCCTTGTGGTCGAGGAGACCGTCGATGGCGAGGATCGCCTCGAACTACTCGGCGTATTC
>CBDURV010000393.1:0-4553 GCA_965369495.1 uncultured bacterium | reverse complement strand
CTGCCATCTGTTGCCTATTGCCTACAGCCGGCGGTCACCTCTATTTTCCGCCCCATTGGCGTGAATCCTGGGGCGCTAATCCTTCGATTTCAAACGGGCCTTCGACATAAAACGGGGGGGTGCGGGGGGCTACCCCGCACCCTCTAGTCACCTCGTCCCAACCTATTCTCAGCTGCGTCTCCGCGCTCGTGTCACTCCTTGGAGACTTGCCCCCACTCTCCGATTACTCGTTAAGTGAGGACCTTGGGAACGAGTTCCTCCCCACTACTTAAAAGCGCAGAAGGCCACGGACCGAGACACGGAATCCGGAAAAAATGTTTCGCAAGCCCTTGGGGGACCGGCAGTTAGGTGATCGAGCGTTCGGTTCACGCGGGCCCAACGGCCCCTTAACGCCTCCGCTTGGCGGGTTTCATCGTCCGGCTGAGCAGATTGAGGAAGTTTCCGCCGAGCAGACCCCGGACGGTCCGGTCGTCGTATCCGACCTCCTCCAGCGCCGCCAGCACTCCCGGCATGAGGGTCGGCGCCTGGGCGGCCCACGCCTTGTCCTCGGCCGGGCCGGGCACGATCACGACCCGCGCGGGCGGGAGCTTGGCCGTTTCGAGCCACTGCTGGAACGCGACGGCCAGCTCCTTGTGGACGTGCGGCTTGTTCTCGCTCACGGCGCTCAGCGGGTAGACCACGATCCACGGCGCGCGCCGCCGCTGGAGCACGCCGCGCCAATCGGCCAGGCGGCTGGCGGGAACCAGGAGGATGGGGCGATCGAGCGTGGCGAGTGCGGCGGGGGGCAGGGACTGCGCGTCGGCGCCCCACAGATCGACCACGATCGGGTGATCGACGGCCAGTTCGTTGAGCAGGCGCAGGTCGGCGGGATTCTTCAGCGGCGTCTTGCCGGCGAAGGGGGCGTAGCAGAGTGCGCCTACGTGATGCGCCGCGCGTGCAAAGCGGACTCCCTCGGCGCCCTTGACGCCCAGCAGGCTGCTCGGCGGCAGTGCGCGCAACGCGGCTCCGGGCGCGCTGCCCGGCAGGATCGCGTTGTGGTCGGCGCCCTTCGCCAGCGCACTCGCCCGTGAACGTGCCAGTGAGCGCGCAAGCTCCGACCACGCGCCGTCGTGCCAGTCGATGCGCGCATCCACGCCGGCCGCTGCGGGCGGTGCTTCGGCGGATCGCGCATCGAAGGTGGTGGCCTTGTGCCAGCGGTACTCCTCAAGTCGCAGCGAACGCAGGTGGGGCTGTTCGCTTTTCGCGGCGCGCTCGGTGATCTGCCAAACATAGTTGGCGGCCAGGCCGAGCAGCTCCGGCTTGATGTTCGCGACCACGTCGCCGGGCTGGTGGTAGTTGGGGTGCTTGCCCTGCATCGAGATGAAAAACGCGGGAACGCCGCTGGCCTGGAACGGGTAGTGGTCGGACCGCGAGCCGGAACGCGACGGCTTCCAGATGATGTCTTCTGCATCGAGGTCGCCCAGCCACGCCGCATCGCGCGGGTAGACGTCGCCGCCAGCCACATTGAGGCGCGGCTCGCCCTGGCCCACCATGTCGGTATTGATCATGACGGCGATGCGATCGAGCGGGACCGGCGGTTTGCGCACGAACTGCCAACTGCCCAGCAGGCCCTGCTCCTCGCCCGCGAACCAGACAAAGAGGATGTTGCGCCTAAAGTGCTGGCCGCCGCCGGCGACCGCGCGCGCCACCTCGAGCAGCATCGAACTGCCGCTCGCGTTGTCGTCGGCGCCCGGATAGAGGTTGCCGGTCGCGTCGATGCCGACGTGATCGAGGTGCGCGCCGACGACGACCCATTCGTTCGAATCGCCCGCCGCGCGCCAGACACCGCAGACGTTGCGCATGGGCCGATCCTTGAGCAGGCGCGCGGTGATGCGCAGCTTGCAGCTCACGTCCTTGAGCGGGAACGAGGCGCGTTCGCCGCGTTTGAGCGCCGCGGTAACCGCCGCAAGGTCGCCGCCGCCCGCCTGTTGGAACAGCTTGTCGGCAAACCCACGCGCCACCCAGATGGCGGGCAGCTTGGCGCGGTAGTACTTCTCCTGGATCGTGCCGGGCACCGCCGTGTCGCCTTCGACCAGCATGAACCCGATCGCGCCGCGGTCGAAGGCGGTCGATGACTTGTAGCCGATGTAGCGCTCCTCGTCGAAACGCGCGTCATCCGGCTTGCCGCGCACCGCCATGACGATCTTGCCCTTCACGTCGAGTCCGTCGTAGTCGGAATAACCCTTCGCGGGCGCGTGAATGCCCCAGCCAGCCAGCACGACGGGTGCCGTGACGTCGCCGGCGCCCGAGTAGAGCAGGGTGACGTAGTCCTTGAGGTAGCTGGCCGCGCCGCCGCTGACGAGGGCGAGTTCCGGTTTGTCGCCGGCCACGGTGACCGATGCCTTGAAGCTGTGGAACCAGCTTCCGTCGGGCAACGGCTGCAGCCCCGCCTCCTTGATGCGCGCCGCCATCCACTCTTCCGCGCGGTCGCCGCCCGGCAGTCCACTCTTGCGCCCCTCGAATTCGGGGGCGGTCAGGATCTTGACCGTCTCGAGCGCTTGGGCACCGTCGATCGCCTGCTGGGCGTGCAGCGTCGGGCCAAGGAGGGCGATCACGGAAAGGGTGCGGAGAATTCGTCGCATACGGTGTGCAATCATAGGTCCCACGCATGCTTCGGGTCGCCTTCGTATCCTTCTTGCTGCTTTCCATCGCGGGGGCGGCGCCGCCGACCCGGCTGGGGGCGCTGCTCGCAACGTATTTGGCCGAGGAGGCGAGCGTGTCGCGCCGCGAGCAGCTTCTGGCGGAGATTCGCGCCGCCACCAACGACGATCCGGCGCGTGTGGCGGCGGCGATTCGGCGCGGCGAGCATTACATTTTTTCCGCCCGGCCCGTGCTCAAGGGCGCCGGAGCCTCACCCGTCTTCCGCGGCCGCAACTTCCGCTGCGAGCAGTGCGATCGCAAAATCGCCGATTCGGCGGGGCGCTATGCGCGCCTGCTGCTGCCCGACGGGTACGACCCCTCGAAGCGCTATCCGTTGCTCGTCGATATCGGACTACGGGCCCGCAAACCCGATGCGGGCGCGGTGACCGTCGTCATCAACCCGGCGCGCCACGTGCAGGCCAACAGCGAGGCGGTGGCGTTGGAGCGGCTCGTAATCGGCGTGGCACGGCACGTCATGAACATCGCGTCGATCGACTCCGATCGCATCTTCCTGCGTGGCGGTGGCGACTACTCCGAGATGGTCTGGTACGTCGGCTTCCAGAACCCCGACCGTTTCGCCGGCATCTTCTGCGGCCCGAACTTCTGGCCGTTGGCGGCGGTGCAGGCGGAAAACGCCCGGTTCTTTTCGATCTACGCGACGTTTGAGGGGTCCGGGGATTTGCGGACCGACCGCTTCCTGGACGAGATCGGTCGGTTCCAAAAGGCGCACAGGGCGTCACAGCCGGCGGAGGGCACTGGGGCGGCGGCATTGCTGGCGCGCAAACGCGCGCTGTGGCAGCAGACCACCACGCGCGCGCCCGCGCCGCGCAGCATCGAGATCGTCTGCGTGCGCCCGTTCCCCATGCGCTGCCACTGGGTGCGACTCGTGCCCAAGACGCGTTCACGGCGCGAGGCGACGATCACGAAGCGCTGGAAGAGCCGCCTGCTGGCGCAGCCCAAGCTGCGTCCCGCCCGCCTGCGCGCCTGGTTCGACGCCAAGGAAGCGAACCTGATCCACGTGGAAACCAAAGAGGTCGTCGCGTTCCAGATCTTTGTCGATCCCGCGCTCGTCGATCTCAACAAACCGGTGTTGCGCATTCGCGTCAACGGTGGGGCGCCCGTCGCGAAACTGCTGCAGCCGGACATCGCCGAACTGCTGGACGACTACCGGGAGCGCCGCGACCCGAAGTTGCTCTCCGTCCAGCGCATCACGTTCCCGTAACCGACTACGAGGTTGCTCGCGAACGGCTTTGGGCTTTGGGCTCTGAGCTTTGCGACGCAACAAGACCAACCGTTCGCGCACGAACTGTGTTGGGGCCTTGGGAGTCCCGTTGCCTTCTCCGGAACAAACGAGGCCCCATCCCAGATCGATCGCAGGAAGCACGGCCTGGTCGTTGCGCAAAGCTCAGAGCCCAAAGCCCAAAGCCGAGCTGTTACTGGCCCGCTTCGGTGCGCGGGTCTCTCGTCATTAAGCGGCGGATCGAGTCGGAAGCGGGGACTCCCTCGAAGAGCGTGGCATAGAGCGCTTCGGTGATGGGCATTTCGCAGCCGTGTTCCTTGGCGAGTTCCAGCACCGCCTTGGTGGTCGGTACGCCCTCGGCGACGGAGTTCATTTCCGACAGAATCGTCTCGAGCGAGTCGCCGCGGCCGATGCGTTCGCCAAGTCCGCGGTTGCGGCCGTGCGGGCTGACGCAGGTCGTAAACAGGTCGCCGAAGCCGGCCAGGCCGTTGAAGGTGCTGATCTGCGCGCCGAGTTGCACGCCGAGGCGCGAGATTTCCACGATGCCGCGCGTGAGCAGCGTCGCCTTGGTGTTGTCGCCCAACTCCATGCCGTCGATGATGCCGGCCGCGATGCCCATGATGTTCTTGAGCGC
>CBDURV010000392.1:0-4591 GCA_965369495.1 uncultured bacterium | reverse complement strand
CAGCCGAGCACCACGCCATCGGTGTCCACCACGGCGACGAAGCAGCGCATGGCCGATCCGAGCGGTCGGCGAATGGCCGCGCGCACCCGATCGGAACGCGCCGCCGCCGCGCTGAACATCGCGTCCACGTCGCCGGCCAGCAGTTTGGTCGCGCCAGCGCCGGGCGAATCGATGAGCGGATAGCGAATCTCGCAGTCGAGTCCGCCGAAGACGCCTATCGGGAATGACTCGTCGGGCGGCGCATCCGCGGGGGCGACCAACTCCACGCCCGCCAAGCTGTCATAAGGGGGTACGGGGGCGGGAAGCGGCGGCGTCTGCTCCACGAAGGTCAGCCGAATGCCGTCCAGGAAGATCAGGTCGCCGAAAATCGAGTTCGCGGGCCGGAATCCGTCGGAGCCATTCCACGCGGCGCGTTCTTCGTCGTTCCCATCGGCTCCGCCATCCACACCGACCGCGCCGACGAGGCAGCCGTCCTTGAAGAGCGGCATGCTGCCGGAATCGCCCGATAGCCCGTTGCCGTTCATGTTGACCGTGCCGCTGATTTCGCCGACGACGTCGGAACAGGCGAGGCTGCTGAACTGCACGCCGTAGAGCGGTCCGCCCGGCGTGTTGTTGACGCTCGGCGGGAAGTGGTCCTGAATGATGTAGTTGGCCGTGCGCGTGTTGAAGGCGTGCTGGTTGGAGGACAAAAACGCCGCCGTGCGCGCCTTGGCGCGGCAGGGATCTGCCGCCGCCGGATCGGCGCCGGCCATCTGGAATGCGCCCACAACGACGCCGTCCCGGTTGATCACGGTGATGACGTACGCGTTTCCGTCGGCCGTGGCACGCGCCGCCGCCTGCGCGATGATCGTCTCGATCTCCGTTTCCGTCAGCGGCACGGCGCCGAGGCAGGGCGGCACCGCCCCGAAGTCGCCACGACCACCGCCGCACGCGGCGAGAAGAAAAAGTACGCAGAAACTCCGCTTCACCGCGACAGCATAGTCCCCTCCAGCCGACAAAGGCGCGGGGGTGCTCCACTACAATTCGCCACCACCGGTGAATTGGATTCGGATCGTGCTCCCGCTGTTGATCGCCACGTGCGCGCTTGCGGACGAGGACCGCCCCTTGGGGCATGCCGGTCGCTCGCGCGTGGACGACTCCGTCGAAGACTATCTGCGCGCCTGGGACTACGCCGAGGAGGACTTCGAACCGGTCAGCGACCGCTGGCGTATCGGCTTTCCGCGCTGGGATCGCACGACGCTGCCGAGCGAGGACCTGACCGCCTACGACTCGCCCTACGCGCTGGGCCGCGCGCGCAATCCGTATCGCCAAAACGTGATCAAGGGCGACTATCCGATCATCGGGCAGCACACGTTTTTCGTCTTCACGCTGGTGAGCGATACGACGGTCGAATACCGCGATCTGCCGACTCCCGCCGGCGTATCGACCGAACGCCCCCGGACCCCCAATTTTTTTGGTTCGGGCGAGCAGCTCTTCGTGAACCAGAACCTCGTCACCAGCTTCGAGCTCTTCCACGGCACGACGGCGTTCCAGCCACCCGACTGGCTTGTGCGCATCACCCCCGTCTTCAACGTCAACTACACCGACGTGCGCGAGCGCAACAACGTGGACATCGACGTGCGCGAGGACACCACCCGCCTCGACGGCCACATCGGCCTGCAGGAGGCGTTTGTCGAAAAACACCTCTTCGATCTTTCGGACAACTACGACTTCGTAAGCATCACGATCGGCATCCAGCAGTTCGTGGCCGATCCGCGCGCGCTGCTCTTTTTCGACAACAACCTCGGCGCGCGCCTGACCGCGAACTGGGGCAACAACCGGCATCAGGCCAACCTCGCGGTTTTCTATCAGCTCGAAAAGGACACCAACTCCGATCTCAATCGGCTGGACTTTCGGCGGCAGGCGGTGCTGATCGCCAACTACTTCCGGCAGGACACGCTCTGGGACGGCTACACGTTCAACGCGACGTTTGCGTGGAACCACGACGAGGGCGACGACTTCATCGACGACAACGGCTTTCCGGTGCGGCCGCCCGCGCTCGGCGCCGGCACGCGCGGCAAGATCGATGCGTTCTACTTTGGCTTCACGGGCGACGGCCACATCGGCCGCCTCAACATCACCAACGAGTTCTTCATGGTGGTGGGGCGGGACCGCGACAACGCCATCGCCGCGCAGGACATCGACATCGAGGCGTACATGGTCTTTCTTGAGCTCTCGTACGACTACGACTGGTGGCGGCCGCGCTTCTCGTTTTTCTGGGCCTCGGGCGACAACTCCGCCGACGGCGGCACCGGGCGCGGCTTTGACACGATTCTCGACAACCCGACGTTCGGCGGATCGCAGAACTCCTACTGGATTCGCCAACGGTTGCCGCTGGTGGGCACGGGGCTTGTTTCG
This sequence comes from uncultured bacterium, assembly GCA_965369495.1. GTDB lineage: Bacteria > Planctomycetota > PLA2 > PLA2 > PLA2 > JBCDBY01. Next base: position 2,194 of record CBDURV010000392.1, on the reverse strand, counting down.
CGCTTTTCGACCTTTCCCAACCTGCGGCCCAACAAGTTCCAGGGCCAGGCCAACTTCGTCAATCCGGGTCTGTTGTTCTTCACAGCCGGCGCCGATCTCGACCTCGCCGTCGAGTGGCGCGCGTCGGTCAACCTCTCGTACCTGATGTTTTCCTCGACCGGCGCGTTGGCGCAGATCCTCAACCAGAACGACATCGATCGCGCGCTCGGTTGGGAGGCGACGCTCGGCGTCCAGTACCGGCCCAACGCCGTCGAGAACGTTCAGGTGCTCATGGGCGCCAGCTTGTTCCTGCCCGGCCAGGGATACCAGGATCTCTACGAGTCGGGGTCGGCGGTCGGCTCCGTGTTCGTTCAACTTCTGCTCACCTACTGATGCGTATGCGAATCGCACTCTCCCTCGTCATCGGCGCAATCGTGTTGGCCGGTTGCCTGTCGCACGACTCCGCGCCGCTGCCGATCGATCGCCCCTTCCAGCAAGGGCGCGAGACGAACGCAACGTGCGTGGAGTGCCACGGCGAACTGGATGAGCCGACGATGCACCCGAGCGGCAACGTGCAGATCGGCTGCACCGACTGCCACGGCGGTGATGCGACGCAGAAGGAGAAGACGCGTTCGCACGTACAACCGCGCCATCCGGAGTTCTGGCCTACATCCGGCAACCCGGAACGGCTCTACGCGAACCTCAACAAGGAGGACCCGTCGTTTATCCGCTTCGTGAATCCGGGCGATCTGCGCGTCGCGGGCGTCACCTGCGGGAAGTGCCACCCGAGCGAGGTGCGGCGCGTGCGCAAGAGCATGATGACGCACGGCTCGATGCTCTGGGGTGCCGCGCTCTACAACAACGGCGTCGTGCCCTTCAAGGATCCGCGCTTCGGCGAGGCGTACGCTCCCGACGGAACTCCGTTACGCCTGAAGACGACGGGTGTCGAGGTGGACACGGTACACAAGGGGCAGCTTCCCTTCCTCGATCCGCTGCCGCGCTTCGCGATCGGCCAGCCGAGCAACATCCTGCGCGTGTTCGAGCGCGGCGGGCGCTTTCCGCCCACATTGCCGGGCAGCATCAATCCGCGCCAGGAGCCGGGCAAGCCGGACAAGGGGCTTTCCGCGCGCGGTCTCGGCACGCTCAATCGCACCGATCCGGTCTGGCTCAACCTGCAGAAAACGCGCCTGCTCGATCCGTTGCTTTCGCTGCTCGGCACCAACGATCATCCGGGCGACTACCGCTCTTCCGGGTGCACGGCGTGCCACGTGATCTACGCGAACGATCGCGATCCCGTGCACAGCGCCCACTACGCCCGCTTCGGCAACCAGGGTTTTTCGGCCAGCAGCGACGGCGAGATTCCGCGCCGCGAACACGGCCACCCGATTAGCCACACGTTCACGCGCTCCATTCCGTCGAGCCAGTGCATCGTCTGCCACATGCATCCGGGCACGTCGGTGACCAACACCTACCTCGGCACGCTCTGGTGGGACAACGAGACGGACGCGCACCATTTCTATCCCAAGACGCCGGAAGATCCGACGGAGAGCGAACGCGCCGCCTCGCTTGCGCACAACCCCGAGGAGTCGGCGGCGCGCGGCCTCTGGTCGGACTACAAGTTCCTCCAGAACTCCGCCAACCTGAACCCGGAGCTGGACCACATTCAGCTTTCCGATTTCCACGGGCACGGCTGGCTCTTCCGCAAGGTCTTCCGCCGCGATCTCGAAGGCAATCTGCTCGACGAGCACGGCGCGATGGTTTCGCCCAGCGACCCCGAGCGGTTCAAGAAGGCGGTGCACCTCAAGGATATCCATCTCGAACGCGGCATGCACTGCGTTGACTGCCACTTCGAGCAGGACGTGCACGGCGACGGCCACCTCTACGGGTCGATGCGCGACGCGGTGGAGATCCGGTGCGCGGACTGCCACGGCACGATCGAAGCCAAGGCGAGCCTGCGCACGTCCGGGCCGGCAGCGGCCGAGGGCCTTGATCTGGGCCTGCTGCGCACGCCTTTCGGCAAGCGGCGCTTCGCGCGGACGGGCGGCGAGGTGGTGCAGCGTTCGATGGTGGACCGCGACCGCGAGTGGACCATCCCGCAGATCGCGGACGGCGCGACGCGCAACCCCAAGAGTTGGCTGGCCAAGACGATTCAGCGCGACAACAAGACCTGGGGCGAGGCGTGCGAGGGCGTCGCGCACAGCACCGAGCGCATGAC
>CBDURV010000391.1:0-4608 GCA_965369495.1 uncultured bacterium | reverse complement strand
TCGGGCGTGAACAGATGCACGACCAGATCGCCGTAGTCGAGCACGACCCAGGAGCTGTTGCCCTTGCCCTCGATGCCGAGGCACTTGAGACCGCGCGCCTTGCGTTCCTTCTCGCAGGCGTCCACGACCGCGGCGCTTTGACGCGGGTTGTTGACGGTCGCGATCAGGAACTCGTCGGCGATGTCCGTGATGCCACGCAGATCGAGCCAGACGACCTCGGTGGCGCGCTTTTCGTCGAGCACTTCGCGGGCGAACCGCGTGAAGTTCTCGGTATTGATCTGGGCGTTCATGCAGCAGCTAATTGGGGGGACGGTAAGGAATGCGAAGGAGAGAGCTTACTCCTCTTCTTCCGCGCCCCCACTCTTTGCCGCAGGCTAGGAATCGTCGGCGTCAAGGCCCGCGGCCCTCACGCCCTTTTCCGCCCACTGATCGGGGGTCAGCTCGACCAGCACGACCGCGCGGTCGTGGCCGATGACCCGGCGCGCGGAGGCTGAGCGCGTGTCCTCACCGATGTACTCGGCGGTGGCGCTGCGCGTGCCCATCGTGAAAGTGTAGGCGTAGGCGCGGTTGTTCGGGGTGATGAAGCCACGGCGGGTGCCATCGGCGTCATTGACCCAGAAGACGACGCGGCCGTCGCGGTGGTCGCGCTTGTAGATTGTGCCGACCTGTCTGCCGCCGTCCTGTTCCCGGATTTCGTAGACGCTCAGCAGGATTGAATCGGTTCCACCTTCCGCAGCCGACTTGGAGTCGCCCTTTTTGGACGAACTGCCGCAGGCCGCGACGAGGATCAGAACGAGGGGGAAGACGAGGCTTCTCATGGACGGCCGGGATCGTACCCTACGCACGCATAGGAACACAATGCGCGCTGCCATCGACTGCCTGGGGGAAGGATCCCCCGTCGCCGCGGCGCTTGCCGGCTACCGCGTCCGGCCCCAGCAGCTGGAGATGGCGGCGGCGGTCGAAACGGCCATTGCCGAGCGCCACCATCTGGTCGTCGAGGCGGGTACCGGCGTGGGAAAATCGTTCGCCTACCTGGTTCCCGCCCTCCAGCACGTCGCCGAGGGCGGCGGCAAGGTGGTCATCGCCACCCGCACGATCGCCCTCCAGGAACAGCTTGTCGAGCGGGATCTGCCCTTCCTGCTGGAGGTTCTGGGGCTCGAAAACGTCACCGTCGCCCTCGCCAAGGGGCGCTCCAACTACGTCTGTCGGCGCCGCACCGAAATGGCCGCGGAGGAGGGGGCGCGGCTCTTCGATAATCCCGACCACCTCCGCCAACTCCAGCAGATCCGCGCCTGGGCCGAGGTAAGCGACGAGGGCAGCCGATCGACCCTGCCCTTCCGCCCCGATCCCGCCGTCTGGGAAAATACCTGCGCGGAGGCGGGCAATTGTCTCCAAAAGCGCTGCCCGTTTTTCGCCACCTGCGCCTACCAGTCCTCCCGCCGGCGGCTCTACAGCGCGCAAATCCTCGTCGCCAACCACGCACTCGTGCTCTCCGACCTCGCCCTGCGCGCCCGCGGCGTCCAGATCCTGCCGGACTACGACGTGCTCGTGCTGGACGAGGCGCACGAACTGGAAGAGGGCACGGCGGAGTACTTCGGGGCGCGCGTCACGCCACTCTCCATCTCGCGCCAGCTCAACCGGTTCAGCGCGCCGCGCAAGCGTTCCGGGCTGTTCGAACGGGTGGAGGTGGGCCGCGCGCTCTACGATCTGCTCGAAGGCACGCGTGAGGCGTCGCGCGAATTCTTTGGCGAGCTCGACAAGATGCGCGGCAAACGCGGCGAACTGCGCCTCACCGCACCCGAGAGCTTTCCCGCGCACGTGCGAACGCCGCTGCGGCTACTGGTGGACAAGCTGGCCGAGGAGCAGCCGCGCATCGAGGACGAGGGGCTGGGGCTGGAGTGGGGCTCGCGCACCGCACGCCTTGCGGAGACGCTCGAGGCGATTTCCATGATGCACGGCCAGTTCGAGGACGGCCTCGTCTACTGGCTGCAGTCGGTGGGGCGACGCGCGCAGCAGACGGCACTCTGCGCGGCGCCCGTCGAGATCGGCCCGATCCTGCGCCACTCGCTCTTCGAGCCCGTCCCCTGCGTGATCATGACGAGCGCCACGCTGCGGGTCGGCAAGAGCTTCGGCCACTTCCGCGAGCGCGTCGGCCTCGCCGATCCGCATGAGTTGGCGCTCGGCAGCCCGTTCGATTTTCAGCGCCAGTGCCGGCTGCTGCTCTATCCCGACAATCCGGACCCGCGCCAGGGCGAGTACGAGCAGGCCTCGATCGACATCATGCGGGACCTCGTGCTCGAGACCGGCGGCGGCGCGTTCCTGCTCTTCACCTCGCACCGCGCGCTTTCCGCGGCGTTCGCCGAGCTGCGCGACGAGTTCGAGGGGGCGGGCCTGACGGTGCTGCGGCAGGGCGGCGAGTTTCGCACGCGCGACATCATGGATGCGTTCGCCTCGCGCCGGGACTGCGTGCTCTTCGGCACCGATACGTTCTGGCAGGGCGTCGACGTGAAGGGCGAGAACCTGCGCCTCGTCGTGCTCACGCGACTGCCCTTCGCGGTTCCCGACCATCCGCTCCAACAGGCGCGACTGGAGCAGATCGAAGACGCGGGCGGCAACTCGTTTTTCGACCTCTCGCTGCCGCAGGCCGTGCTCAAGTTCCGCCAGGGGTTCGGCCGCCTGATTCGCACCCAGGAGGACATGGGCGCCGTCGCGGTGCTCGACCCGCGCATCTGTACCAAGCGCTACGGCAAGACGTTTCTCGACTCGTTGCCGGATTGCACGGTCGAGCAACGCTAGCCGAATTTGCCGCGCACGGGATCCCAGCGCAAGGCAGCGCCCGCGCGCTTCCACCACGCGTCGATCGGCATGAGCATCATCTCGCGCTCGTCCGCCTTCGCTCCGGGATCGAAGAGCAGCGGCTTGGTCAGCAACCGATTCAGCAGGTCCATGGCGCCGCGCCGCACCGAAATCCGCTTGTCCCTGAGCTTCTCGATGAACAAGCCGATCGCCCGCGGACCCGCGTTGGAAAACTCCGGCAGGAGCGACGCGCGCTGCTCCGCCTTGAAATCGACGTACTGGAAAAACGCGCGCGCGAGCCCTCCTTGGGTCGTGACGTCGGGGAACTTCTCCTTCGAGGTAACCGCAGCCTTGCGCCGCGGCCCATCACGCAGGGTCACCGCACCCTTGATGGCCGGGTAGGTCGCCCGCGTCAGGAAGAGCAACGCCAGCGAGGTTTCATACGATCCCCCGTTCCACTTGGCTCGCCCCCACCTGCCGCTTTTCTGCTGCTGTTCGACAAGGTGGCGCGCCCCCTCCACGTACCAATCCTCCGGGTCGAGCGCGAGCACGGTGCCGACCCGTTCGAGCGAGTAGATCCAGTAGTAGTTTCCCCAGACGGAGATGCCCTTGGGTCCGCGCCGCTGCCAGCCCCTGGCCATGCGCTTGAGCGCCGCGTATCCGGCACGCACGCGCACATCCCGCCGCATCAATTCGACCGCCTTCGGCCGACCGTCGAGCGCGACCAACGAATAGATCATGGAGACAATTCCGGCCGCCGTCATTGTCGCCGTCGGCTTGCGCTGGCGAGCCGCGTAGCCCCATCCGCCGTCGTTCTGCTGCCCCTTGCGGAAGTGCTTGAAGATCTTTCTCCAGGTGCTCTCCTTGACCTGGTAGCCGCCGATCGACTCGGCCGCCCAAAGCGCCAGCACGGCGAACTGCGTATTGGAGTTGTCGGGCGGGCTCCCGGGCATGCTCCTTATCTCGCGCGCGCCCAGCTCGGGCTTGGTGAAGTTGCGTTTGATCTTCGTGTGGCTCAGCGTGTAGGTCCAGGAGCCGGAACTGCGCTCCCCGTTCTCGATACGCTTGGCGGCTTCGTGAATCAGTTCGCGGTGCGCGTTCGGATCCACGCGCGTCAGGGCCAGCACCAGGAGCGAGTTGGAGTAGGTCGCGGCGCTCTCGGACCCGTGGAACGCGCGCTTGTTGGCCTTGATCCAGCGCAAACCACCGACGATGACCGGATCGGTGGCGGGCACCCCCGAGGCGGCGAGCGCATAGATGGCGAGCGCGGTGTAGCCGCCGGTGTGCGACTTGGCGACGATCCCCCAACTCCCGTTCTCCTGCTGAATCGACTTGAGGTGGGCGATGCCGCGCTGGATCGCGGTGTGGATCTGCTTCTGGAGCGCCTTGTCGTTGACGCGGACGGGGGCGCGATCGTCCTCGGCGCCCAACGCCGCCACCAACAGAACTAGAGTGAGACCGATCCGCATTTCCCGTTGTAACCGCCTTCGGGACATCAATGTTACGGAAGAACGCGAACAGGATCGGCGTCTCACGCCTGAAGGAGGAGTTCCCATGCCCCACGTCCAACGCATCGCCCTCGCGCTCTGCATCGCCATATTTGCTGGAGAGTCCTACGCACAGGATCCGGCACAGCCCAAGTCCGCCCCCCGCGCCGGAAACGTCGTCCTCGACCTCGACAAGGAGATGCCGCTCTCGGGCTTCCTCGACCACATGTCGAAGCTCACGGGCAGGCCGGTGCTCTACGACCCGAACATCCAGCGCATCCGCGGCCAGAAGCTGGGCGCAAAAATCGAGGTCGAAGTGCCGCGC